>CAYYKC010000013.1:0-33511 GCA_964471605.1 uncultured Akkermansia sp.
AAGAAAGCACAAGACCTCACGTTTCTACTACCAGCAGATTTGAAACAGACCCTAAATCTAAAAGAAAGTCATATTTCAAGCTGTACATCTGTCGATAGTGTGATAGAATCAAAGCCACGTTTAAATCATCCCACACGCGACCACGTATGATAGAGTATATTGAAGGAGATATATTCGAAAGTCCTGCTCAAGTTATTGTGAATACAGTAAACACTGTAGGAGTCATGGGAAAGGGTATAGCCCTTTCTTTCAAGAAGCGCTACCCAGAAATGTTTGAGCGCTACAAGGCCGTGTGTGAGCAAGGATTACTGAAGACTGGTAAGCTGATGTTATTTTATGAAGCAGATTATTGGGTTCTTTTATTTCCAACCAAAGAGAATTGGCGAAACCCCTCAAAATTGGAATATATTGAAGAGGGACTCAAAAAGTTTGTTCAGACGTATGCGTCAAAGGGCATAACATCTATAGCATTTCCTCGCCTAGGCTGTGGTAACGGTGAGTTGAAATGGGAGGAAGTGAAGCCGCTCATGGAGAAATATCTGAAAAAATTACCAATTACGGTTTACATATATCTGGACAAGTATCCGGATGAAGCTCCAGAACATAAAACCCCGAGAAAAACCATTGCGTGGTTAAAGCGTAATGCCAAGGACATGTCATTTATCGGGGTAAAGGACGATTTACGACACAACTGTGCTATATTACCTTACGAATTTAAGTGGAATGATAAACAGGTATCCATGAAGTATCAGGATGACGCTGTCATTTTCACATGGGAAAACCAGTCTACTGAAAAAGTTATTTCAGGAGATGAATTGTACCGGGTGTGGGATAGCCTTCGTTCGTCATCGATTACGTCTGTAGAAAAAGCAACGGAACAAGAATCTTTACTTTATGCGCTTCTGCATTCGGCTGGATATTTATCAAAAATAAAGATATATGATTCTTCTATTCAGCAAATGACAGATGGCTACCAACTCAATGCCGGAGTAGGGCGAATGGCAATCTACCATAGTAAATGAAAAATATGAACTACGGGGAGATCATACAGCACAACATGAACCACTATGCGCATCCTTCATGGTGGTGCAAATACGCGTTTCATTTCACAGACGTAAGTAACGCTGCAAGTATCTTGAAAAGCGGCCAATTATACAGTCGCAGCCAGGCTCTCAGCCACAATGTAATGCTGAATGACAACGCAAGTAGACAAGTTATAGACATTACCGATTCAGAGGTGATATCGAATGTCCGCTTCTATTTTCGGCCTCAAACACCAACACAATATTATAATGAAGGATATAAGCACCCTTCACTTCGTTTTCAGGGTGATTCGAATGCAAATGTTCCGGTTCCTGTGTTTTTTCTGTTTGATTTAGAAAAATTAATGACTCATCCAGATGTGGAATTTTCTGAATTTTCGCAGGCTGGTCACAGAGCAACGACATTCAAAGGCATAGATACTTTTTCGCGTTTGAATTTCGAATACATATACGATAACATATATGATAATTTCAAAAAAACAAAACATTATCGACAAGCGGAAATTCTGATACCAGATCATATAGATATAGGCAATTATCTCAGCTATATACTGTGCCGAAACAACATAGAACAAATGACATTACTCAATCTACTCAAAAGAGAGTCATCTGACATACTTGAACGATACAAAAACATTATTAGAGTGTGTAAGGAAAACGTTTTCTTTGATAATGGAATATATATCAATGGATGTGAATACAACAACGATTCTATTTTTGTAAATCTTTCAGACACATATGAAAGTTATCAGTACAACAAACGTGAAAAATTCAAGCATGGGCTGACCGACCTGCGTCCTATTGAAGCATGTATTTGCATGGAATGGATAGGAGAGGGCGAAAATGTTTTGAAAAAAGCTCGTGCGACTATACAAATGGATATCCAAAATACGACGGAATTACATATAAGATCACTACCAATAGTTCCAGGGGCAATAAAACTCGGCATACTTGTATTTTTAGAAAAGGCGTTAATGTGTTACGTTATTCGTTCTCTTATGCCTTCAGAATTAGTTGATTAAGTTGCCTAAACATAGACAAAAAAAATGAATTTCATTATTATAAAATACTATCCCGTGATTGTCAGATCTGTCAGTATATCTCTATTTAGGCAAACAAAACTAGCAGACTCAGGATCGATAGGTGAGAAGTTGAATAAAAAGCAGTTGATTATCAAACATCTCACCTTGGAAGTATGCTGATGCAAAGTTTTCTGAAGTATTTGTCATAAGGAAATTCGAAAAAATCTACATTCTTACTAATCCGTTGATTTTTGACAATCTTTCCCTACTTTGTTGGGAAAATTACACCCACTCCTTGAATTAACACACTGCTACTCTCTACCTGTTACTGTAAATGTTATTTTGTTAGATTGCATTTCAACTATCAGATGTCATAATGCAGCCATGAGTCGTGAAAACAACATGGACAGAGTTACGGCAAAACTGAGCAAGCAAGCTATTGACAACAATCAACAACTTCATCCCCTACTGAAGATGTTGATGAAAGGGTCTATTTCTTCTCAATGCGCGAATCCGGTAGAGCGGGCTACCGAGCTATTAAAAGATTTCTGCGATTTTCGCAGCGCATGTGCTCGAGCTTCTGCCAAAACTGAACCGCCGCACCATCATCAATAGACCTAGTAATTTCCACACCTCATGAATCACGGACCTATGAACCAACCGCAATCACCGGAGGATATATTGAACCAGCTTATAAAAGCTTGCGATTTCTTTTCGCAGATGTTTCCCGGGCAATGTTTCGGGCTAAAATCAGCATTAACGGAGCTGATGCCGGATATCAGATCCCGCAATTGGCAACGGGCGCGCAATAGCATTGACCTCAACCGCGATATCATGATATGGCAAATTGAACAACAAAGCGAAGCTCCTGTTGAAGTGAAAGAACATCAAATAGAGGGAGTTCGCTGGCAAGCTCAGGCATTCAAATGGCTAATTGACGGAATGGAGTTGGAGCATAAGCGCTGTATCCTTCTCGGGAAGGCTTAGAGGCAAGCGTTGTTCGCCACTGCTGGCGGGCTGCTTTCTCCCCCCACCCAAGGGGCGGGGGGAGGTGACGAATTTAAGCGATTTTTTATGCAAATCCAAGATTCAATCTTGAATTTTCATAAAAACGATACACTTCATTACAAGGAAGGATGATTGACACCAAACGTCATTCAGGGTATTGACGACGAGTAAAACACGCGGATTTCTGCCCTTGTCCTTCCTACCTTGTACCTCGCCCTTTGTACTTTATTCCTCCACCTCGTCGGCATCGGAGAGTTTGAGGCGTTTGGCGGGGGAGATGCCCATGGAGCGGAGGTCGTCGAGCTGGCGGGCGTAGTTGCCACGACCGCGATAGAGCTGATCGCAGGCTTTGGAGTAGGCGTTCTGCGCCTGTTCGAGGCCTTTGCCTACTTTTTCCAGACTGTCCTGAACGAGGCACATTTTGTCGTAGAGCTTGGTGGCGCGGTCAAAGATTTTCTTGACGTTGCGGGTCTGGCGTTCTTTCTGCCAGAGGTTGTAGGCGAGCTGCAGGGCCATCAGCAGGTTGGTGGGGCTGATGAGGATGATGCGGCGGCGGTAGGCCTCCATGGGTAAATCCGGGCTGTGCTGCAAGGCGGCCATGTAGGAGGCTTCGTTGGGCATGAACATGAGCACGTAGCTGATGGTGCCCTCTACGATGGAGGAATAATCCTTGCCTGCCAGTTCTTCGATGTGCTTGCGGACGGAGGCCACATGCGCGTTGAGGTGGTTGAGACGCTCTTCCTCTTTTTCTGCTGCGGCGTACAGGGCATAGGCCGTGAGCGATACTTTGGAATCCACAACGACGCAGCGGGCATCCGGGAAGCGAATCACCACGTCCGGGCGCACATCGCGTCCGTCCTCGGTCTTGTGGTTTTCCTGCACGAAGTATTCCTCACCCTTGCGGAGGCCGGATTCCTCCAGCATGCGCTCGAGTATCATCTCGCCCCAATCGCCCTGTTTCTTGGTGTTGCCACGGAGGGCAAGCGTAAGATTCTTCGCATCGTGCCCCAGGCTCTCCGTCTTTTCCATCATGGCTCTGATGGCGGTTTCCAGCGAGGCTTTGTTGCCGGCGGCGGTTTCGTTGGTGTGCGTGACGGCTTTGCCGAGGCTCTCCAGCTGTTCGCGCAGCGGCTTGAGCAGGCCGTCCATGCTCTCGCGGTTGGTGTCCTTGAGCTTGCCGGCGTTCTGCTCCATGATTTCGCCGGCCAGATTGCGGAACTGAGAAAAATGCTTCTCCTGCATTTCCTTGATTTTGTCTGCTTCCTCCAGCCGGTGCTGCTGCTCTTTTTCCAGCGCGGTGCGGCTGCGCTCCAGCGCGGAGAGGGTCTCTGTATGCTCTGCCTGCAGGCGGCGGTGCTGCTCCCGCAGTTCTTCATGGCGGGCGGCTTCCTCCTGATAGCGCTTCTGCTCGCCCTCCAAGGCGGACTTGTGGCGCTCCAGGGCGCTCAGTGTCCGGGTAAACTCTCCTTGCAGGCGCGAGTAATCATCCCGCAGGGTTGCAGCCTGTGCCGACTCCGCATCGCGCAGCTGCTGAAGCCCGTCCAGGCTAGTCCGCGTGCGCTCCGCATCCAGCCGGGCCTCTGCCAGCCGACTATTCCCCAACAGCAAGGCCACCACAAAACCCAGGACTCCCCCCACCACAAACACGGCTATGTACAACAACTCAGTCATCTTCTCTCTGCTTCAGCTTTCTCTCGCCTCTGTCGGCACGAGCCATAGTAATAACTTTTCCGCACAAGGTCAAGGGGAAAGACGATGGGGATGACGAATGACGATTAACGAATTTGAATTTTGTGGGATATGGGCACGAAAAATGCGCGGTGAACCAGTTTTTGCCTTGAAACGGCTGCTTTCTACGGGTAGAATAGGGGCAGAAACAAGACCTCGGTCTATATTCCCCTACAATATCATGAAAACACTCATCACGAATGCACACATCATTTCCCCCGGCATTGATATTGTCGGCGGGTCCGTCCTCATTGACGGCAAGCGCATTGCTGCCGTGCTGATGCCCGGCCAAACGGCTGAGGCCGACACGGTCATTGATGCCGGCGGCAACATGCTGATGCCCGGCTTCATCGACATCCACTCCCACGGTGCCGGCGGTTGCGATACCTGCGACTGCAAGGTGGAGAGCATCCGCACAATCGCTGATTGCAAGATGAAGGAAGGCGTGACCACCTGGCTGCCCACCACCCTGACGCTGGGCACCAACACGCTGGCCGATGTCTGCCGCTGCGTGAAGGAGTATGCCGAATCCCCCAATGGTTCCAAGACTCCGGGTGTGCACCTGGAGGGCCCCTACATCAATCCCCGCCAGTGCGGTGCCCAGAACCCCGCTTTCGTGCGCGAGGCCGATTATGAGGAAGTGAGCATGCTCAACGATATTTATCCGGTGAAGCTCATCTCCATGGCTCCGGAAATGCCCGGCGCGGTGGACTTCATCGCCAAGGCCAACGCTGCGGGTATCACCTGCTCCGCCGGTCACTCTGCCGCCGGTTATGCCGACTTCATGAAGGCCAAGGCCGCCGGCCTGAAGCACCTGACGCACTTCTGCAACCAGATGAGCCCGCAGCACCACCGCGAAATCGGTCTGGTGGGCGCCGGCATGCTTGACCAGGATATCCGCATTGAGGTTATCTGCGACAAGATTCACCTCTGCGCCGATATGCTCAAGCTGACCTTCCAGAACAAGAACATCTCCCAGATGATTATGGTGACGGACTCTCTGGCATGCTCCTGGATGCCGGACGGCCCCGGCCAGCTGGGCGGTCTGCCCATCATGGTGAAGGGCGGCGTGGCTCGTCTGGAATCCGGCAATCTGGCCGGCTCCACCCTGCGCTATGCCAAGGGGCTGCGTAATGTGCAAGAGCTTACCGGCAAGCCGCTCAGCGAGCTGGTGAAGGCCACCTCCTACAACCAGGCTCTCTCTCTGGGGCTGTATGACCTCGGCAAGATTGAGCCCGGCTACACGGCCGACCTCGTCCTGCTGGACGGCGAGTACGATGTACTCAAGACTATCATCGACGGCGAGATCAAGTACGAAGCCTGAGATTAACCACCTCCACACTGCGGGTGGAGGGAGAAGCTTCCTCCACCCGCATTTCTCTTTCCAACCAGACTTTTCGTACTGCCATGCTCATCTCACCCCTCGCCAAGAAACTGTGCCTGAAACAGGGAATCGACCCTGCCACCCTGCGCGGCAGCGGTCCGCGCGGACGTATCATGGCGGCAGATGTCACCACCCCTGCCCCGCGCAGCAAGGGCGAAACCACCATGGCGGATAATTGTCTGGGTATCACCCGCCCGGAAAAGGACGGGTTCCATATTTTTGACGATGAGGCGGACATGTCTGCCCTGGCGGCCATCAGCATGCCCATTGCCGTGCAGTGCGAGAAGCTGCTGGAGAACCGATATTCGCTCTTCGATTATATCGTGCGCGCCGTGGTGCGGGCCTGCACCGAGCAACCGGAATGGATGGATGCCGACGGTCAGGTGAATGTGCTGCTGTTTGAACACTGCGGGCAGAAGGTGGCCGCCATTGCAGACGCCGCCCGGAAGACCATCTACAAGCTCTCCCGCGAAATTGCCAAGGCGCCCGCCGCGCCGGACGGCTTTGCCCCGCACATCATTATCTGCGATACCGCCACCAGCCGTGAGCAGGTGGCCGCCGTTGTCTCGGCCGGTACCCGCCCGGCTTTTGCCCTGGTGGTGCGCGGCAATACCCCCAAAGACGGCATACGCGCCGGGCATGACCAAATCAGCAGCCACCTCCTGAAGTACACCTTCTACGCCGCCACTACCATGAGCCAGCAGGTGGCTGGGCGCATTGCCGCGCGGCTCAAATCCCTGCTGTATAACCCCGTGAGCCTCCTGCTCATCCAGAATTAAGCTTTTCCGTGATTTTCTGCCCGTTCGGGGGTGCAAAATTACAATTTCAAATTGACTTGTCCCGCCGGATGGGGCATAATATCAACATAACTAAAACTTTCACCATGTCTTTCAAGATTCAGAACGTCGAAATCGGTGGCGAAACGCCTTTCTTCCTGCTGGGCCCCTGCTCTCTGGAAAACGAGGACTTTGCCTGGGAAATGGCTCGCTCCATCAAGGAAATCTGCGCCCGCGTCGGTGTACCTTTCATCTTCAAGGCCTCCTACGACAAGGCGAACCGCACCAGCGTGAAGAGCTTCCGCGGCCCGGGCATCCAGGAAGGCTGCCGCATCCTCTCCGAAATCGGCAAGGAGCTGCAGGTGCCGGTGGTGACAGACGTACACACCGAGGGCCAGGCAGAGTACGCCGCCCAGTTCGTAGACCTGCTGCAAGTTCCGGCATTCCTGAGTCGCCAGAGTGACCTGCTGGAAGCCTGCGCCAAGACCGGGCGTCCCGTCAATGTGAAGAAAGGCCAGTTCCTGGCTCCCTGGGACTGCAAAAACATCTGCGAGAAGATGGTGGCCTTCGGCTGCGAGCAGTTCATGCTCTGCGAGCGCGGCACCAGCTTCGGCTACAATAACCTCGTGGTGGACATGCGCGGCATGTACTGGATGAAGCAGTTCGGCTACCCCGTGGTGTTCGATGCCACGCACTCCGTTCAGCGTCCGGGCGGTCTGGGCGGCGCCACCGGCGGCGACCGCGATCTGGCGCCCGTGCTGGCCAATGCGGCCATGGCGGTGGGCATTGACGGTGTCTTCATGGAGGTTCACAAGGACCCGGACAACGCGATGAGCGATGGTCCCAACCAGGTATACCTGCACGATCTGGAGCGCATCCTGACCAACCTGATGCTGGTACGCAAGGCATACGCCCAGATGGGCTGAACCACCGCCGTTTCCCTGACGTGAAACACCTGCTGACAGTTGTTACCACCTGCCTGGTGTGTGCTGCCGCACACGCGCAATTGCCGTCTGACGCTGTCGGGCCGGGAGAGTTCCCCGGCCTGCAGCTGTTGCCGGTGGGCAGCGTCATCAAGGGGATTACCGTCCCCCGCTACGAAGCCCACAAAGTGACCGCCCTGATGCGCGCGGGCGAAATGACAGTTGCCTCCCGCACCACCGTCAAGCTTCAGAAAGTGAATGTACGACTGCTGGATGACAAGGGCGCGGCAACCATCGCACAGACGCCGGGCGTGGAGTACGATTTCACCACCAAGCACGCTTTCACCACCGGAAAAGTGACGCTGGAGGATGAGCGATTCACGGCAGAGGGCTCCAAGGCATTGTACCACAGCGAGTCGCAGCGGGGCATCGTCATCGGCCCGGTGCGCACCACCATCTCGGCTGCACAGCTTAACAAAACCGGAAAATAATCTGAATTGTCACTCATGAAGCGTCTTGCTGCCATCACGGTACTGCTGACTCCCGCTGTCCATGCCGCCGACTATGCCGACTCCGCGCCGGAATGGCTTCCTGCGGCGGTCGACTCGGCACGCGGCATCATCCACAGCTGGCAACAATCGACAGAGGGTGTAGCCAAGGAGTTGCAGTTCTTCCGCTCCTCCCTGCCGTCGGTCGGCAACTCTACCGAGCTGCCGGAATCGCCGAACGGGGATGCCGTCATCGTTTCCGACTGCGGACTCCTGTTTGATGCCAAGACATCACGACTGGTGTATGTGGGTAACGTGCGCATGCGCGAAGCGCGCCTGACCCTGCATGCCAGAGACAACCTCTATCTGCATCTGGAAGAGCTCAGCGGAAACGGCTCGAAGAAGCAGCCCAACGATGCCGCGAAGTCTGCCCCGCAGAAAGCCGCCGAAACTGACGCCAAAACGGAGACGGCAGCAACACCTGCACCCCCCAAGGCAAAGCCTGCAACCCCGGCAATCACCTCCGTGGCAACCGCTGCCACCCCGCAACCTGCACCGCAGGCAGCCGCCCCGCAGGTTCCGCTGCACATCGAAACGGGCAGCGCTGAGGCCAATGTAGTGGACAACCGTATCATTCTCTTCTCTCCGGCAGGCGCGGCACCGATTGTGCTGACACGCGGGGAGGACACGCTGGTGGCCACGCCATCGGATACTGCCCCGGCCCGTATTCTGGCAGATAAGGACGGCAATATCCTCATTGAGGGCAAGGACATCTTCATTTCCTACACATCCCCTGAACAGGGAAAATCCACCCTGCGAGCCAAAGGCGGAATCGCCTTCTACCACGCGGGGCAGCACAGTCTGCATCTGAGCGGAGCGGTTGAAATGACCCACCCGAACGGCAAGTTGAACTGCACGGATTCGCTCTGTCTCGTTCTCACCCCGGGGGAGGCCACCGCTCCGACGAAGAGCGGCTTCATGAACCAGTTCTCCGGCATGCGGCTCAACGGCATCAGCGGAGCCACGGCGAAAGGCAATGTCGTTGCAGAAACCGGAGGTGTGAACGGCAGCATGCCCGGCACCGTCTACGGGGATGAGTTGGTGTACAATGGCGAGACCGGCGCTTGCAGCGTTATCGGCAGCGATTGCAGGCTGACCTACGGCTCTCACAATGTGCTCCACGCCAATGAGGGCGTTTTTCTGCTGCCCAACGGTGATATTGAGCTGAGAGGAAGCGATATTCACGGCAGTTACGAGAGACCCTCGCAGAAGAAAGGCTCCGCCCCGGTGCAAGGCACATTCCGAGCCGCCGGACACATCGTCTTCCATGCAGAAACGGGTGCTATCACCACGGAAAAGGGATTCACAGCCAGGGACACCGAATTGGACTTCTCCTGCACCGGCCCCGTACAGCTGGAACTGGCTCGCAAAGCCGGGGCAGCCAAGACGGAAAAGAAGCCCGGCTTGCCCAATCTCACCATCACCGAATACGGCGATATCACGGCAGCCACGGCTCAGGGCAGCGTACGCGGCAAGCGGATGGACGGTGACAAGGTCATCAGTTCTCTGGAAGGCGAGCATGCCATCATCAACATGGGAAAGGGCTCTGCCGTGCTGACAGGCGGCAGCAACTCCCCTGCCGTCATGGTGCATGAGAACAACCGCATCGTGGCCACGCCGGGCGACACGCCGCCCGTGTTGGATTTGAAGGAGAACGGCGACATCCTCCTGACCGGCAAGGATATTTCCGCCACGCTGCAAGGAAAAGACGGGCTCACGACAGCCTCCGGCACCGGCAGTATGCAGCTCATCCGCGCGGAAAACCGCATCGAGACGGGCAGCGGTGTCACCATCAAAGCCCCCTCTGCCATCATCACGACCAAGGGGCCGCTCTCTGCCATTCTCCTGCCGGGAGATGATACCGACAGCAAGGTATTCGGACAGCACTCGTTCAATTACATCGGCGTCCAATCGGCTCACACGGCCTCCGGCGGCACCGTACGCACAGAAAAAGGTTCCATGCAGTGCACCGGATCCATTCAGATGACCATGAATCCGAACGCAGCGGCCAATGACGAGATGGCGGGCATACAGAATGCCGTCGCCAACGGCAATGTCATGCTGCTGACCAAGGACAAGGACAACCGCATGATGCGAGCCTCCGGCGACCGACTGACCATCGATGGCAAAACCGGCATGAAGTCGCTGACCGGTCGGGAAGTCATACTGGAAAACGAAAGCAACCGCCATATCGTTTCCGGCAAGGGCGCAGCTGTACAGGTTGACGGGAAGAACAACGTACGCATCTCCGGCGAGAAGCACGATACCCAGGTGACGAGACTCAAAGAGCAGACAACCAAAAACAAGCAGAACAATTCCAAACCAACGAAAAAGTAATATGGAGGAGATACTTCTCGAGGCCCGAGGGCTCTGCAAATCCTACAAAGAGCGCAAGGTGGTGGACTCTGTCAACCTGACGGTCAAGTCCGGCGAAATCGTCGGCTTGCTCGGCCCCAACGGTGCGGGCAAAACCACCTCGTTCTATATGGTGGCCGGGCTGGTGCGTCCGGATGAGGGCACCGTTAACTTCTGCGGGAGGGATGTCTCCGGCCTGCCGATGCATCTGCGTGCACGCCTGGGCATGGGCTACCTGCCGCAGGAAGAATCCATCTTCCGCAAGCTCACGGTCGAGGAAAACCTCATGTCCATTCTGGAGACGCGCAAGGATTTGAACCGAAAGGAACAAAAAGCCAAGTCGGACGAGCTGCTGGAGCGTTTCAACATCACCAAGCTGCGCAAGAGCCAGGCCATCCAGCTCTCCGGCGGTGAAAAACGCCGTCTCACCATTGCCCGAGCGCTGGCCTCCAATCCCAAGCTGTTGATGCTGGACGAACCTTTCGCCGGGGTGGATCCCATCGCCGTGCAGGACATTCAGCACATTGTGGCATCCCTGCGCGAGACTGACGGGCTTTCCATCCTCATCACCGACCACAACGTGCGCGAGACCCTCGGCATCGTTGACCGCGCCTACATTCTGTTCGAAGGGCACGTCATCAAGGAAGGTAATGCACAGGAAATTGCACAGGACCCCAAGACGCGTAAGATATATCTGGGCGAGCAGTTCAAGATGTAATCCCCTTCCCGAATGTATGAAAAAAGCCGCTGTCCTGAGTCGGGACGGCGGCTTTTTCCATCTGGTTCATGGCGAAGAAAAATGCGGCTGCCGATACAACACCGGCAGCCGCAGAAAAGAAGCAGCAGGATACTCCTACATCCCGCGACGCGCAAGGAACCAATTGACCGAAGCGACCACGAAAAGCAGAACGCAGATACCGGCGCAAAGCACCTGCTCTGCCAGCTGTTTATCACTGCTGCGGAGGAATAAATAAGCCCCGCCCAGACCGACAAAACCCAGCAACAGCGCCAGAATAGCACCTTTGTTCGCTTTCCACATGGTCGACAGCATCAGTAGTTCATGGCAGCAATGCGGAAGTGAGCACGGGGGTGTGCACACACCGGGCATTCCTCGGGAGCAGCCTTGCCAATCATGAGGTGACCACAGTTGCCGCACTGCCAAATCTGGTCGCCATCGCGAGTGAACACCAGCCCGCCCTCGACGTTTTCCAGAAGCTTCAGATAGCGCTTCTCATGAGCGGCTTCCACCTGGCCAACGCCATCAAAAAGAGTGGCAATCTCGTCAAATCCCTCAGCGCGAGCTTCCTCGGCAAAGGTCTTGTACATATCCGACCACTCATAGTTCTCACCACCGGCGGCATCCTTCAGATTGGTTACCGTATCCGGAATAGCACCATCGTGCAGGAACTTGAACCAGAGCTTGGCATGTTCCTTCTCGTTGCGAGCCGTTTCCTCAAAGATTTCCGCAATCTGATTGTAGCCGTCCTTCTTCGCTCTGGATGCGTAGTAGAGGTACTTGGTATGAGCCTGAGATTCGCCGGCAAAAGCAGCCGCGAGATTGGCTTCCGTCTTCGTTCCCTTGAGTGATTTCATAACTGTTTGGTGTGGTTGTTTAATAAAGAGTGTCAGCGCGAACGCGCAGCACTTGCCCTGAAATATCATTTTTGTCAGGGAAAATCAAGTTAAAACGATTCTAATGTCACATAAAAACTCCGCCCTGAAGAGAAAGAGGCGTGACATGATAAAGGCTTGCAATCAGGGGGCACATCTGATACCCTGAGGGGGTATGAAAAAATCTTTGAGCATTCTCAGTTTAGGCGCCGGCATGATGGTGGCATTCACCGCATGCCAGCAGACCCGGAATGACTACCCCGGTGGTTATGAAGAGGCACTGCCGATGAGCGAAATGGCAGTGGCTGACGGCGAATTGCCCCCCTGGCTGTTGGAGGACAACGAAGACGGAGAACAGATTCCTGCAGGAGCCTATACAGACCACGCCTTCCCGGATGACGAAATCAAGGTGGCTGATGCACCGGAAGCAAGTGCTACGTCTCAGAACCAGCCCCAGCTGGCACAGGACGATACCGTAGTGGATTCCGATACCAGCCCCATCACCACAGAAGAAGGAGCCACCATCATACCGTCACCCATCCCGGGTGCTGCGGAAAGCCCCGTAACTCAGGAAACGGTTGCAGCCATCACGACTCCGGCCAAGCCCAAGACTGCCACGAAACCCGGTCGCAGCACGGCTGACATCAAGAAGCTCACAGCCAAGGAGAAGAAGAGCATCAAGAAGCCCAAGGAACCCACCGTGGTGACCTACAAGGTGCGCCCGGGCGACAATCTGACCCTGATAGCCAAGCGAAGCAACACCACCGTGGCCCAGATTCGCAAGGACTCCAACATCAAGGGTGACCTCATCTACCCCGGCCAGATTATCAAGGTGAAGTACTATCCCAAGGGTTCCAAGGCAGCTCTTGCGGAACAAGCCAAAGCCACCACATACACGGTGAAGCGCGGTGACAGCATTTCCACCATTGCCGCCAAACACGGGGTCAGCACCGCTGCTCTGCTCAAAGCCAATAATCTCACCTCCAAGCAGGCTACCCGCGTCCAGCCCGGTCGCAAGCTCACCATTCCCGCCAAGGGAAGCACAGCGAAAGCCTCCGAGCCCGCTCAGAGTACCATTCACACGGTAAAACGCGGCGAGAGCATCTCTCGCATCGCCTCCCGCTACGGCATCACTCCGGAAGAACTGCTCAAGGCCAACAACATGACCAAGAAGCAGGCCGACCTCATTCAGGCAGGTCGCAAGCTCACCATCCCGGCTAAATCCGCCGCGAAGAAGAGCAACAAGAAATCCGGCAAGCGCAATCGCCGCTAACGCAGGACACAGACAACGCTCATGCACCCCCGATTCACAACCTCCTGCATTCTGATGAGTGCGGCCGTGCTGGCTCTGCCCTCCTGCCGCATCATCAATGGCAAACCGGACTTTCACTGGATTGGTGACCAGTTCACCCCGGCGATGGACGATAGTGTGATTGTGGATAGGGGGGTGGGAGCGCTGGATATTCCAGCCTCGGAGACGATTAGCCCGGCTGAAACCTCGGCTCCCGTTCCGACACCGTTGCCACCGGCAATCGCGTTGCAGGAGGACTCGGGCAGCCCCGTTGAACAGAAACAGCCGAAGCCTCAGCCGATGGAGAAAGCACCTGCCCAGCCCATCGTATATAACGTGGTGGCCGGTGATACACTCAGCGGCATTGCTGCGCGGTACAAGACAAAAACCAAGGCACTTATTGAGTACAACCGACTGGATATCAATAAGCCGCTGCAACTCAACCAGAAGCTGTTGATTCCTGTCAACGGTGCAACGCTCCCCTCTCCGGCTCCCACGGCTCGCCCCCAGAGCCCACAGGATGCCAGAAAGCGACCCGGATTCTTTGCTCGCCTTTTCGGTCAGAGCAGTCAGCAGCCGAAGCAGAAAGTCAGTCACACCACCTACTCGGTAGTTGCAGGCGACACGTTGACGACCATTGCAAAACGCCACGGCACATCCACAAGAACACTCATTAAGCTCAATCAGCTGGATATCAACAAGCCGCTGCAGATTAACCAAAAGCTGCTGATTCCCACGCCCGGGGCGGCTACAACCCCGACAGCTCCCCGCCGCACGATGGTTCCGAAAAAGCAGGAAGAGACGTCTACTCCCGCTCATCATGAGCCTGTATCGGTCATCCTTCCACCGCAGGAAACCACCGTTCCGGAACAGCGACAACAGCAGCAGCAAGCAACGACACCCTCCCCTGCTGCGGCCTCTGGCTCAGTCTACACCATCCAACCCGGGGATACACTGTACGGCATCGCCCGCAAGCTGAATATATCCCCCGAATTCCTGATGAATGCCAACGGCATGACTCCGGAAACGGCCGATAAGCTGAAAGCCGGAGCCATCCTTAATCTTCCCACCCAGAAACAACCATGAACACAGCCCGTCTCTCCCTCGCCCTCATCGCCCTGCTTCCGGCAGCTTGCGTACCGCAGCCCTACCCGGCCGGAGCGAATGTATACCCGTCCGGTCAACAACCGGTGCCGCAGCAGCCCGTTTTTGTGCAGCCGACAGCCACCAACCCGCTTGATTTGCCCAACAAGGATATTCCGGGATACCAGAACCCCTATCCCGCCGGAACATACGAGCACTTTGTTGCCCAGCCGGCATACCCCAAGACCATGGAGACCTATTCGGATGACGTTCTGCTGAACCGTCTGACCGTCGGTAACTCCAAAATTGTCATCTGCATTCCCCAGCAACGCGCCCGCCTCTATGTGGAAGGCAAAGTGGCGCTGGACTGGCCCGTATCCACCGGCACCAACGGTCATGAAACGCCCACCGGCGTATTCCGCGTGATGGAAAAGGACAAGGATCACAAATCCAACCGCTACGGCAAGTTTGTGAACGCCCAGGGCAAGACCATCGATTCCAATGCTGACCTTTCGAAAGGCCTGCCGGAGGGTGCAACGTTCAACGCAGCCGGTATGCCCAACTGGCATCGTCTCACCTGGGACGGCGTGGGTATCCACGGCGGCAAGGTCATCGCCGGGCGTCGTCTTTCGCACGGCTGCATCCGCACGCCCTACGCTGTGGCGGCCAAGCTGTTCGAGCATTCGGAATTCGGAATGCCGGTGTATATTTCCCGCGCGGTGGAAGATTACAACCGCGGCGGCTATGTGCGCCCGATTGACGTGAAGTATCGCCCCAAGCCCGGCAACGACTACACGGATATTGCCCCGCAGCAGATTCGCACCATTCCTGCCCCGGCCCCCGCAGCAGCCCCGCTTCAGGCATGAATCCGCGAACAATACACTGCGCCAACGCTGTTTTGTATGCAGCCATCACCCTGCTGGTGGTGGCTGCCACCGTTTACGTCTGGTGCACGGAGCCGCAATCCACCCGCAGCATCCTGGCCTCTGCGGCGGCGGGGGGTGCCGTCATCTGGGCGCTGCACTATATCTTCCTGCGCTACCGAATTGATGCCGAAGGTGTGAGTGAACACGGGCTTCTGCGTCGCACGAAAAGCATCCGCTGGAGCGATGTGACAGAGGCCAGGCTGGAGGAGCTTCAGCTCCGAGGGATTGCCGGACTCACCATCTTCATCCAATCCCCGGACACCACCATCACCATCAGCAGCAACGTGCTGAGCATGGAGGCAGTGGAAGAACTGGCAGAAGAGCTGAAAAAAGCCGGCATTCTTGCCCGATAAAGGAATAAATTACGGGTGGAGCATCTCTAAAAGCTCTTCAAATGGAAAGTTATTGGAGCGCAGTTCGCTTTGAAGAGTGAAGTAAAATTCTCGCCTGCGGCTATTTTACCGCGTGCGTGGTGAAGCTACC
This sequence comes from uncultured Akkermansia sp., assembly GCA_964471605.1. GTDB lineage: Bacteria > Verrucomicrobiota > Verrucomicrobiia > Verrucomicrobiales > Akkermansiaceae > Akkermansia. The sequence goes on from CAYYKC010000013.1 coordinate 16,182, forward strand.
ACAAAATTTGTATAGATTTTCATTTATTGCCGACTGAGCGGCTGAGCCAAGTGCTCCAGGACGGCCTGTTTCATGGCGTTCAGCCCCATCATGAGCAACTCCGGAGAGGTGGCGAAGTTCAGGCGCACGCACTGAGCATCGCCGAAGTTGGCACCGTTGTCCAGATAAACCCCGGCCTTCTCCAGGAAAAAATTGTGCGGGGATTCCACACCGAGCGCGCTGCAATCAATCCAGGCCAGATAGGTGGCCTCCTGGTGACGGGTGCGCAGCATGGGCAGTTCATTAGCAATAAAATCCACCACGGTCTGCCGATTGCGGCGCAGGGTCTGCAACAGCTGAGCATGCCACTCCCAGCCCTGTGTATAGGCAGCCAGCGATGCCGCATAGGCAAACACATTCAGCGTGGGCAGGCTGTGCCCCTGGGTTTTGCGGATGGCCTCCCTCAGCTCTGCATTCGGAACAGCCATGTAGGTGAAGCATATACCGGCGATGTTGAATGTCTTGCTGGGTGCGCTCAGCATCACCACTCGCTCAAGGACATTTTCCGGCAAGGTCAGGGCGCACTGGTGGCGTAAGTCTTCATCCAGCACCAGGTCGCAGTGAATCTCATCGGAACAGAGGAAGAGGTCGTGACGCACGCAGAAATCGGCCACCTGCTCCATTTCCTCTCGGCTCCAGGAACGGCCCAGCGGGTTGTGAGGGTTGCACAGCAGGAAGAGTTTCGTGTTGGGTGACACAGCGGCTTCCATGGCCTCCCAATCAAAACCCCAGCGGTCATTCCGATACACATAGGGCACCGTCAGCAGACTGCAACGCGCATCCTCATGACAATGCAGCATGGGTGGATAGGATGGCGAGCACACCAGCACCTCATGCTCCGGGCGAGTGCAAACCGTGCGGGCCACCAGCGTGAACGCCGGCACACAGCCGGGCAGTGCGTGCAGCCACTCCGGAGCGGCATTGACAACACCGTGCTTATCCTTGAGGTAGGCAACGATGGCCTCGCGCAGCTCATCCGTCATGAAAGCATAGCCATAGAAACGATGATTCAGACGCTGCTGCAGGGCATCCACCACGCAGGGGGGCGACTCAATATCCATGTCCGCAATGCCGAAAGGAAGCGGCCCCTGCAAATCCCACTTGATATTCCCGGTTTCCCGCCGACAGTCCGTAGAGGCAAATCTGATCATCTTCGCACAGGTGCTGTTAAACCTATGAGCAGCATAACATAATCGGCAGCTTTAGCAAGTCAAAAATCCGAGGTTAAACCATCTGCCTCTCTTTTTCCGCACTGCAGTGATATGAAGTTCAAATACCTTGACAATCGGTAGTTCGTGCGGCATGATATGACCGCACCATGTATATACCGACACAGGAGGAACGCTACAGCAAAGCCGCGCGGTTAACGCTGCTGCTCTGCATCATTATCCCCAGCGGGGTGGTAGTCTGGCTGGCAGGGGGCGGGCTGAGCGACTGTGCCGCAGCGTTTCTGCTGCCTCTTTCCCTGCTGCTGGACAAGATGGGGTTCAACACAACGTCGGCTGCTTCCATCTCGGCGCTGGTGCAATTCTTCGTCTTTTTCTGGCTGACCCGCAACCGCAGGCTCACCCCCAAGCATCGGCTCACTATCGCCATTACCTGGGGGATGTTGTTTGCGCTGATTGTACGAATCGCCATTTATCAGGCGGCTGCGGCCTTGCAATAGCCCTGCTACTCTGACGTAGCTTTCGGGGCAAGAGCCCCCAGTACACCCACTGTCCCGCTGAGCAGAGAGACACGGCTGTTACTGCGCGCGGTTCCGGCCTGTTGCAGCAGACTGCGGCGATCATACCAGCCCTGCAACCGGGTGTCATTCGCCTCTTGCAAGGCGGCGTTGGTGCTGTTGGTTATTTCATCCTCCAGACGAGTGGCCAAATCCTGCTCGCGACGGACGACACTTCCCTCCTGCAGCAAATTGCCCGCAGCGGCATCGGCACGAGCCTCTGCCAACTGCATGCGGGCGTTGCGCTCGCTGCGGCGCTGATTCTCCAGCGCGGTGTTGGTGATGACCTCAGCCGTGCGTGAGGAGAGTTTCCACTGGTTGTCCGCAGCATCGCGGTAGGCGGCAGACTGCTGACGCTGAGCGGCGGCCTGAACAGCCCCGCTCGCCAGAGCCCCGGCGGCAGATATGATTGATGCAAATCCCATGATGAGCATCAGCATACTACTGCTCTGCACCAAACGCCAGCCCGAGTCAGACTGTTTCTCTTTGTTTGCGTCAAAATGACGGGAAAAACATCAATTTTTCTCCCGCGTCATGTATTTCATGATGGCATACAGCACCATCAGCAGTACTACGCCCAGCACCACCAGGTGGGATTCTGCCTTCACAGCTTCTATCAAAGCCTCTGGGGATTCCATGATTCCCGGATGCTCGCTGCCCACCTTATCCCCGAAGCACGCCAGTACCCAGCACCAGATGGCAGAGCCCGCAATCGTGGCCAGGCTGAAGGTGAGGAAATTCACGCGAGCCATCCCGGCGGGAATGGAAATCAGGTGACGAATCACCGGCAGGAAACGAGCAAAGAAAATACCGGCAGAAGAGTATTTCTGCATGAACCGTTCCGCTTTTTCCACCTTGTGCGGGGGCATGAAGAAGTACTTACCGAAACGCAGCACCAGAGGACGGCCCAGCAGCAGCGCACAGACATACATCACCACGGAACCGATGTATGAGCCGACCGTACCCGCCAGCACCACTCCCCAGAAGCTCATGTTCGCACCTTCCTGGGAGGCCACAATGGCTGCGGGCGGCACCACCACCTCGCTGGGTACGGGAATAATGGAACTTTCCATCGCCATGAACGCGACCACTCCCCAGTATCCCCAGGCTTCAACATACTGCATGCAGGCATTGACAAATTCGTGGAACATGCGGGGTATTATGCACACATCCGGGTAAAAAGGAAGCCTTTTTCTTGCCAATTCAGTCGCTTCGTGGTAGAGTGGCAGCATGAAGCTGTTCATGGTAGCCGGAGAAAAGAGCGGGGACAAACAGGGCGCCCTGCTGATTCAGGAATTACTCCGCAGACACCCGGATATGGAAATTGTGGGTCTGGGCGGGGCCCGAATGCACGAGCTGGCTCCCGGCATTGAGGACTGGGCAGATCAGGCGGGAATCATCGGACTGGTGGAGGTGCTCAAGCACATCCGCTACTTTGCCCGGCACCTCAACGACATGACCGCCCGCATCGCGGCGGAGCAGCCGGATGGACTGGTACTCATCGACTATCCCGGGTTCAATCAGCGGCTGGCGGAGCGTGTTCGCAAAGTATCCCCGAAGACAAAGATCGCCTGGTTCATCGCACCCATGGTGTGGGCCTGGAAAAAGGGGCGCATCCCCAAGCTGGCACGGGTGCTGGATTTGATGATGTGTACTTTCCCCTTCGAAAAACCGCTCTTCGAGAAAGCCGGGCTGCGCACGGAGTTCGTGGGGCATCCGCTGGTGGATGACATCCTGGCCCAGCGGCAGCCGGATGTGCGGGAAAATGGGCTCATCGGCCTCTTCCCGGGCAGCCGCAACCGTGAGGTGGAAAGTAACTTCCCCGTCTTTGTGGAGGTGGTTCGTGCGCTGAGGGAACGCCACCCGGAGTGGCGATTTGAAACCTCTGCCAGCACCCCGAAGCTGGCGGAAAAGATGCGCGCCATGGCAAAAGCCGCCGACATGCCGGAAGAGGTCATCAACATCTGCCCCGGCAGCTATCACGGGCTCATGGACAGAGCGGAGGCCGCGCTGGTGACCTCCGGCACGGCTACGCTGGAAGCAGCTCTGCACGAATTGCCCTTTGCGCTGGTGTACAAGGTAGCGGCGTTCACCTACTGGGTGGCACGCGTGATTCTGACCATCAAGTACATCGGCATGGTGAATATCCTGGTGGACAAACCGGTGACGCGCGAACTGATTCAGCACGATTTCAATGTAGAGAACTGCATCGCAGAGCTGGAACGTCTCACCACCCCCGAACCGCGCGAACAGGTGCTGGCCGACATGAGGGATTCCATGTCCAGACTCGGCCACGGCGGCGCTGCCGCCAAGGCTGCTGAGGCGGTGCTGAGTCTCTTTGACTGACGCTTCGCGCTTTTCCCCCATCCGATGCTCATCGGATGGGGCTTTTGCTGAGTTTCATCCCCGGATTTATTGCTTCCCCAATCCCAGGAAGTCAATGGTGAGTGGGAAGCTGAAAGACGTATCCCCGGAAGATGTTTTCGCAATATCAATGATGCTGCATACCAGCCAGACTATCAGCATCAGCGGAAAAATCACAACCCCTACCAGAATAAAACAGGAGAGCGCCGCCAACAGAAGCCAGATGAACCAGGATATCTGGATATTGATGCACCGCTTGGCAAAGGCCTCTGCCGCCGCGTCGTCTTTCCAGACCAGCATGCAGATGAGTGGCCCCACCATGGCAGGGAGCGATACAAGCGAAATCAGCAAGCCGGAGGCTGCCGTTAAGGTGAGTTTTGTATTTTGAGTCATCTTGATTGAATGAGTTTAGAGAAATAAATAGCCACCGAGCAGGCTCAACAGGAACAGTGCGACTGACACCATGAACAGAGGAAGCAGACGAGGTGAAGAGCTCGCCCCTCCCCGGCGGCGGCAAATGTCCACCATGATCACTCCGGCCAGCAGGAAGAGGAAAAGAACGCCAAAGCTAAAAACCCCGGAAATGTTCAGAAAGAGTTGTGATGAGGTGGCCAGAGGTGACACCGCCACCCGAGGGATCTTCTGACCTTCGGCAGCAAAGGCACATTCATGCATCCCGCCATTTGTAATGGTATTCCAATGCAATCGCCCGCGAACGGCAACCGTGAGGTCAGACGGAAGATAGCTGAAACGCAGTTCCACATCACCCACCTCAGCATTGCCGGTCGGAGTTTCCGCAGATCGATAACGCTCAGAAAGCCGATAGATGGTACAGGGAGGGCTGTCAGGGCGCTCCGTCTCCGGCAGCAGACGGGCGATACTCCGCAGCTGTTCCGACAGATGGATATGCTCCGGCGGCAGCGGTCGAAAACTCTGCTCACAGATATGACCTGCGGGGCTGCGGTTGCTGTACAGAGTCCTCAGCAGGTCACTGTTTACGAGGTAGTTTCCCAAGCGTAAGGATTCTGCCCACAGGGAACGGGAGGGACAGCTTTGCGGGGTCACTTCGCTCGGGGTTCCCGGAACTACCTGAGCCAAAGGCCGGAGCGTCGTGCAGCCGTCGGCCACCTCCCCTACCACCCGGGATTCCACTATCAGGGCACAGGCATTCAAGCGAATACCGAACTCCGGCACGGCCAGCGTCTCTGCACTCTGCAAGCATCCGTGCACTTCCACCAGTCGCCCCTCCATATCAGGCGATGGAGTTTCATCCGCACGGAGCACCACCGGAGCCTGCGGTTTCTCCGTTGCAAATTGCAATATCCCCCCCACGCACCACAACACCACCAGACAGACCAAGATCATGCCTGCTCCAAACACTCCCGCTAACCCATACAATAATCGTTGCATGATTTACCACAGTTCAAGAAATAATACACAGAGAGGAACGGAAAGTATCAGGCTGCGCCGCAGAGCCGCAAACTGATGCTTCCGATACATCCGCAGCAAACAGAAAAAACACAGGAACACTACACCCCACTCCGCCGACTGCAACAGCGAGTGCATCTGGGCTCTTTTCATCGGTTCAGTCAGGCAGAAAAGCACCATTATCCGTACACTGCCAAGCACCACGACCAACACCCACGGAGCGTGCAGTAATGAAGCAATGAGGTAGTATTTCACGCGTTTTGTTCGTCGCGATTTCCGCCCGCAACACGCCTTGCGCCATACCCGGAGAGGGAATCGCCATCCTACCACGGAAAATGCCACGGTAAGCAGCGCCCATGCCCACAGCAGCGAACAAGAGAATGTCAACAGCACCGCTGATTGCAGACTCCACAGCCCGGCAAAAACAGCAGCTAAGGCCAACACATCTGCCACGGAATCCCGCGCAATGGTATCACTCACAAGCCGCAGAACAATACACGCCACACCAAGCGCAATGGCCACACCGGTCGCAATCGTTACCACTCCGGGACTGAACAAATGCATTGTCATCAACATCATTCTACACCTATAAATCCGCCTGTCACGCAAATCCGCAACAAAATGTCAGTTTTTTCTCCGTTTTTTCAATCACACGGCCTGTCAGCCATAACAAAAAACATTGCATTGCCCGCCAACTGTGCTATAATCCGACACGCGCAGGTGCGAAAGAAATGCACCCCCCTCTATACTAACATCACATCCCCCATCAAAAACATGAGTATGACTACATCTCCGTCCGCAGTCGCCAAAACGATGTCCGGTGCAGAAGCTTTGGTTCAGAGCCTCGTACGCGAAGGGGTAGATGTAGTATTTGCTTATCCCGGCGGCGCCAGCATGCCCATTCATCAGGCGCTTAGCCACGAGCCGTCCATCCGCACCATTCTTCCCCGCCATGAGCAAGGCGGAGCTTTCGCCGCAGAGGGTTACGGTCGCGCCACCGGCAAGGTGGGTGTCTGCATGTCCACCTCCGGCCCCGGTGCAACCAACTTGATTACGGGTATCGCCGATGCGTTCCTGGATTCCGTGCCGATGGTCGCCTTTACGGCACAGGTCGGCACCGGCATGATTGGCACATCCGCATTCCAGGAAACGGATGTATTCGGCATGACGTCCCCCATCGTCAAGCACAGCTATCTGGTGACCGATCCGGTCGATATTCCCCGCATCGTCAAGGAAGCTTTCTACATTGCCCGTACGGGACGCCCCGGTCCCGTGGTGATTGATGTGCCGAAGAACTGCCAAGAGGCCCTGATTACCCCGGATTTTGATGTCGAGATGGATTTGCCGGGCTATCAGCCGGAGATTCCGCTCAACAAGGCGGCGCTGGAGGCTGTCATCCCGATGATTAAGGCGGCGAAGCGTCCGGCAGTTTATGCCGGCGGCGGCGTGGTGATTGCTGAAGCCTCTGCCCAGCTGGTCGAGTTTGCCGAACGTGCTCAGATTCCTGTTGCCACAACGCTCATGGGGCTGGGTGCCATGCCGGAAGACCATCCCCTGTCCGTTCGCTGGCTCGGCATGCACGGCGCTGTGTACGCCAACAACACCGTCAATGAAGCCGACCTCGTGCTGGCCATCGGTGCCCGTTTCGATGACCGCGTGACCGGTGCTGTAGCCACCTTCTGCCCGAAGGCACGCATCGTCCACATTGACCTCGATGCCGCAGAACTCAACAAAAACAAGCGCGTAGAGCTGGCTATCAAGGCCGATGCCGCGCAAGCACTCGAATACCTGAACGCCCGATTGGCCGAAGAGGGAATGGAGCGCCGCGAATACGCCGTTGCCAACCGCCCGGAATGGTTCGGCATCATAGAGACCTGGAAGAAGGAATATCCCATGAAGCACGAGCTGCGCGAGCGTGAAATCATGCCGCAGCAGATTATGGAAGAACTCTACAATCAGGTAGCGGATAAGGACCCCATCATCTGCACAGGTGTGGGCCAGCACCAGATGTTTGCTGCTCAGTTCTTCAAGTTCAATAAGCCCCGCCGCTTCTCCTCCTCCGGCGGACTCGGCTCCATGGGCTACGGTCTCCCGGCCGCCATGGGCGCCCACGTCGCTTTCCCCGATAAACCCGTCATCCACATCGACGGCGATGGTTCCATGCTGATGAACATTCAGGAGCTGGCCACCATCCATATCGAGAAGATGCCCATCAAGTGCATCATCATGAATAACCAGCACCTGGGCATGGTGGTACAGTGGGAAGACCTGAAGTACGATTCCAACCGCGCCAACACCTTCCTCGCGGATCCGTCTGTGCAGTATGATCCGACGCATCACACTCCCTCAGCTCTCTATCCTGACTTCACCACGATATGTGCAGGGTTCGGAGTGAAGTGCGAGCGAGTTATCGAGCCTTCTGAGCTGGCTCCAGCCATTACCCGCATGCTGGAATCCAAGGAAGCGTATGTGCTGGACATCATGGTGCCCTACGACATCCATGTGCTGCCCATGATTCCGGGCGGCATGTCCTACCGCGACGTTCTCCTGGAGCGCATAGCCGGCGACGGCAAAGGCCGCAAAGCCTCCGATCTAGGCAAAGAAATCCCCTCTGCATTGTAAATTAATATAATGCCGCGCGATGCGCGGCATTGCTGTACTTGTAGATAAACAGACAATTAATCATATGGGTTCGTCTATCATTAGAAATACCATAGGAGCACTTGTTCTCATCGTCCTGTCTTTCCTTATCGGCATTATGGCTGCAGATAGTGCCAAACAAGCCGCCTCCATCATCATCGTCTCAGCAGCAATGATCGGTTTCATTGCCATGGGTAAACATGTGTGGATTACTTTATTCATATTACCTCCGATTTGCCAGATTTTACCGTCTATCGGTGGTTTGGCAGTTAGTGACGCATTATACACGGCCGTATTACTTTATTGGTTATTGCTACGACTTCTGGGACATGTAAGATTTACTTGGCGCAAATTAATAGGCGCCGACCTCATTGTCATCGCTCTCACGATTTTAATGTCTATAGCATTTTATCGCAGACCGGCAAGCGTCGAATCAATAAATCACCTATTAGACATTGAAACTGAATATATAGCAGGAAGAGCTTTCCCTGTTTTCGTCTTTTCCTTGATTCTATATTTATGCTTTAGTTGCATTCCTTTTAAGAAAAACACCCTCTTAAAATTACTTAAGTGGAATCTCATTTTAACACTAATAGTTAATTTTTCTTTGGGCGTTTTTTCTCTGTTCGGAACTCTGTCGAGCGATGATGCGGAATCATCAAGATATTCCATGTTCCGTTCGTTCGCAGAAGTATTATTCATCGCAGTATACTGTAGTGCTCCATTCATTAAGCTAATTGTATCACCCAAAGCCATTTTTGCCATTCTCTTATCGGGTATAGCCATCGTTTTTACCGGATTCCGCAGTATGCTGGCACAGTTTGGATTGCTTGTTATTACGGCTTGCGTAATAAAACGGGAATGCTATGCTCTTATATTCTCTCTCACCATAGGGATTGTCGCCCTCGGCATCCTACATACAAGTGACACTTTAAAAAAACTACCGTTTTCAGTTCAGCGAGCTTTATGCGCTGTTCCCGGATTAGCCGTAAATCAGAACATTAGAAAAGGGACTAATGCGTCAACAGATTGGCGAGTTGAAATGTGGAAGTGGGCATTAGATTCCCGCACCGGATATATCAAAGACTACATACTTGGAGATGGGTTCGGCATCGAAAAAGCGTATCATGCGCGTTCTTCTCGTTCCAGAATGAGGGGACAGATTCATTATGGTGACCCCAAAGATTTTGCTAAAACACGATTGTGGCATAGCTTATTCATTGACACACTACAATCCTTAGGATACCTTGGCCTTCTCGTTGTTTATGGTAGCACTCTGTATGCCACTTTCGTCTTGTACAAGGTAAATACAGCGCTACGAGATACTCCTTTCTTCATATACAGCATGATTTTCACATGTAGAATAGCAGTTTTTTCTATTTTCTTCTTTTTGTCAACATATTCTCTTTATTCATTCTTATCCATGCTCCTGAGCCACCTTGCATATTTGAAAGTATTCCACAAGCTGGCTGTAGATGAAGGAAAGATAGTTCCCAGAGGCAAAAAGGCAAAGTATATACCTTTGTTAATCAAACAACAACATGCCTGATCCTCACGGGTAAGTTGTACTCGTGACCGAAACATCTGCATGCGACAAACGAGATTTTTTACAAAGTTATTGCAACTGCTACACCAACAGGAGATTCTATTTGGGCTATGTATTTTATGCCATTTCCGGCATTCTTGCGGCACCTGAAAGTCCGGTTCACCCCATTCATCAAAAACAACGGAGGCATGTCTGACAAACACAGGTGAGCCAGAAATTAGTGGAAGCAGCAGACAACGGCAATGATCCCGGCTGAAGCATTGAGAGAAAGATAGGCACCAACGGAAGTTAAGATGAAAGAACGGATGAAAAAGCCCCGTTGCATCGCAGAAGAAACTTCCGTGAAACTCACCGAACGCAGCCTCGATACACACAATCCTCCACGTAACAAGTTAATGAGGCGATAGAATATGCCGTAAGAGACAGGCACTGCTGGCCTGCTGGCTGGAGAATCCCGCTATCCCCATTGATTACAAATTGACTTCCGGGTGCTATTTTGACCGCAGTCCCCGTTTCTCGCTCCACTTGCGTTTATGTTTCTTTGAATAAGGTCTGATCATGCTTTTAGTAGAATTATATCCTGTAAGTTCCGCAAGCTGTTTTATCGGCTCATTTTCCTTTGCGATATCAGACTTTTCTGTACTTTTCTTCGTTGAAACCAAGCAGTTCTTTGATTACTTGTTTACTCATTTTGAGCGACACGAGAATAGATTAGTGCCAGATTTGTGAGGCATCAAACTTTTCACGGCCAACCAGACCTGCATGAAGTGTCAGTTCATCGAATGAATTTTTAGGCAACGAGCTCCCCAGAAAAAACCTTTTTCTTGACAACTTGAATGTTTATGGTAGCCTATGTGATATGGTGTTTTGGTTAAAATTGCGAAACAAAATAATTGACGTGTACAATATCTGGTGCAGTTTTGATTGTCGCCTGATTTTTGGCATGATTTATAATCGTTTGAAATACAAAAACCATCTCGATTTCCTCAAGGCCGATCGGCCGTACAAGTTTAACTTTTTGCGCCGACATTACGGCCATATACTGAAAAAATGCAAAGAGAAGCCAACCATTAGCACGCCAAATCACGGTCCCATCTGGGTATGTTGGTGGCAAGGAGAAGACAAAATGCCGGACATCGTTCGTTTTTGTTATGAAAGCTTAAAACGCAATGCTCCTTCGGGCAGAGATATTATACTTTTAAGCCAAAATAATTACAAAGAATATGTTGATATCCCTGAGTATATCTTATACAAAAAAGACAAAAAGCTTATGCTTTTGAATCATTTTTCTGATATTTTACGAATGGCAATCCTGGCCAAACATGGTGGAATATGGTTTGACAGCACTGTTTTTGTTAGTGAAAAAATATCCGATGACATATTTAAACTCCCCTATTTCAGCGGAAGAGAACCGTTTATGGACACTCACGTTTGTGAATGTAAGTTCACGTTGTTTCTCCTAGGGGCTGCCGCAAATGCACCATGGATTGTGTATGCTCGAAATTTTTTATATGAATATTGGAAAAAATCGAGAAAACAATTAGACTACGCATTAACCGACTATATTCTTACATTGGCATTTAAGGAAATTCCTGAGCTAAAAGCAAATGTTGAGGAAGGTGTTATTTTTACACCACACATTAACACGCTGCAGGAAAAACGCAACGAGCCCGCCAATCCTGCAGAATTCAAGAAAATGATGGAGGAATGCTCATTTTACAAATTATCATATAAGTTAAATTTCAAAGAACAGGATGATGACGGAAAAGTAACCTATTACGGCATGTTGCGCTCAAGCCTACCTGATCGTGTCGACTCTTCGCTTTGACATTCAGCAAATAAAGCATAGTTCACAGTTTTTTAGATATTAGCTTGCAATTATTTAATTTCAACTCTAATGATTCAACATGAAGAAAGTATCCATCATAACCATAAATAGAAATAACGCAAATGGATTGAGAGCTACGGCAGAAAGCATAATCTCTCAAACTTTTCTTTCTGAAGTGGAATGGATTGTGATTGATGGAGCCTCCGATGATGGAAGCGTTGATGTGATACAGGAATACAAAAGCTATATTGATTATTGGGTCAGCGAGGCGGACGCAGGCATATATGCAGCGATGAACAAAGGCATTCTTGCTGCCGGTGGAGAATATGTTATATTCCGCAATTCAGGTGATTTGATGTACAATGATAAAGTTATTGAAAACTTCATCAAGCACCCGGCTTACGGTCGTTATGACCATTGCTCCGGCATAACCAACGTGGTAAGAAACGGCCGATTATGGTATCTTTTTTATCCACCAAAAAATCTAACGATTGACGAGTTTTATCGATGGAGCATGCCGCACGCCAGCACATTCATCAAACGATCCCGTTTCAAAGATAGTTTATACAATCAGAGCATGAAAATATCAGCTGATACAGTATTTGCGTTTGTAGATATTATGACAAAAAATGCCTCTTACACTGCTCTCGATTTTATGGTATGCACCTTTGAAGCCACAGGCGTTTCTTCGCGTGCAGAAAATCAACGCATCGGACTAGAAGAACGAGATAACGGCTTCCGAGAATGCATGCCCGCAGGACTGTATGAAAATATGAGTTACATGTTCAGGCATGTGAGCTCGCGCGAAAGAAGGCTTATCCACTACACTTGGAGCAGGACATGGGAATTTAAAATCCTCTGCTACGTTGCCTTCTTTCTCAGCATACCTTCCAGACTCTTGGTGTATATAACCAAGGAGAGAAATAAACACTAAGGAACGAATAATTAAATAACTTTGTATTTCTCTTCCATCGAGGCCATGTGCTTACCATGCTTAAATCTTGAAACTGTTCTCCCCCGATACGCGAAAGAGAGGCAAACGACTCACAAAATACCTGAAGTTTAGCCATTTTTGTGCTTTTCTCTGTACCAGACAACAAGATCTGTCCTTTTCATTCACTCATAAGATACATCAACACAAAACTACACGCGCCCTCTTTTGTGGAGAAGATCAAATGTGAGGGCAACACATCAATAGTATATAGTCCAACTCAAAGACCATGACAGAAAATGTAAGCATAATCGTCCCCGTGTATAATGCGGAAAAATATCTGCATAGGTGCATACAGTCTATTTTGAATCAGAGTTACGAGAACTGGGAAGCTATTTTTGTTAATGATGGTTCTACGGACTCAAGTTTGAACATACTTCAAGACTATGCGAAAAGAGACAATCGTTTTAGAATTATCAACAAAGTAAACGGTGGAGTTTCGTCTGCTCGTAATGCGGGATTGGATGCTTTAAAAACTGATTATTTCACCTTTGTTGATGCAGATGATTCCATTAGTCCCTATTTCCTTCAAAAAACTCTTGAAGCAGCCATAGCTAACGATTCCAAACTGGTTGTAACTGATTTCAAATTCCAAGGAAATACATGTGGTTTATATTTTTCCGGTTTGGTAAAAATGATTCCTGAACAATACGTGAAATGTATTGTCAGTGGACCGTACGCAAAACTATATAAAAGCCAAATAGTTAATAACTCTAATAATAGATTAAGATTCCATGAGGACATGACATTCAGAGAAGATTATGTATTTACAACTTCATATGCAGTCATGATCGATAAATTTTACGCGATTGATGAACCCTTGTATAATTACCATTATGATGCGGAAGATTCTCTTATGCATCGATATGGTCGATGTGAACTTCCTTTTGTACAATATCTCCACTGTTTAGAAGCACCTTGGCGCATCTATCAAGATATAATCAAATATCCTACTGTGAAAAAGTCGCCCATTTTTTCTCAATGGGAGTATGTATTGTACAATGAATTATGGAAGATGCTTTCTTTTAACAACAGTATCATCGTTAAAAAAGATGACAAAAAAAAGCTTACTGCTCATTTCCGGCTTAGGCATAAGGATTTTGTTCCGAATGTTTGTCTTTGGAAACGCCTGACAGCTCCCCAAAGACACCCACGCCTACTCAAATTATTGAAGTTTATCTGGTACACAACAAAACGCATATGCAAAAGATGAACACTAGGCAAAAGCCAGGTATTCTGCTTCAGATTACCAACAGGCAGAATAAAGTGTAATGGGGCTGACTGACGTGCCCCTCAGTTGCCTTGCCTGCAGGAATAAGCTAAAGTTAGCATTAACAAACATGAAGAAAGCACATTTCAGCGTCACGGGCATGAGTTGTTCGGCTTGTTCAGCAAGAGTCGACAAGTGTGTTCGCGCGCTGCCCGGGGTGCGAGAGGTGGAGGTGAACCTGCTGACGGGCAGCATGGTGGCAGACTTTGATGAGGCACGGCTGAAAGAGGACGATATTATCGCCACAGTCGTGACGGCCGGCTACGGAGCCGCCGTTCAGGATGCCGCAGTTCCCCCGGATACCCGGCGAGACAGTGCTCCCCTGCTCTGCCGTTTCCTGCTTTCGCTGGCGTTTCTGCTGCCCATGATGGTGCTGCACCATGCCCTGCACGGCGGGGTGAGCATTGCCGCACAGGCACTGCTTCTGTTACCGATTCTGTGGCTCAACAGAAAATTTTTCATCTCCGGCAGCCGTGCACTCCGGCAGAAAGCCCCCAACATGGACACCCTCATCGCAATGGGGGCTGCCGCCGGCATCCTCTACAGCATCGTGGATGTGTGTTGGCTGCATAGCGGCGTAGTCTATCTGGAATCCGCCGGCATGATACTGACGCTCATCACCTTCGGCAAATGGCTGGAGGCACGCTCCACCGGGCGCACAGGATCCGCGCTGGAAAAGCTGCGCGAACTCCTGCCGGACACCGCCACCCTGCTTCGCGACAGCACCCCCGTCACTGTCCCCGCCGACACGGTGCAACCGGGAGATATCCTTCTGGTGCGTCCCGGCGAACGCATCCCGGCCGATGGTGACGTGCAGCAGGGCGCATCAACCATCGATGAGGCCGCCCTCACCGGGGAAAGCATGCCTGTGGACAAGCAGCCCGGCAGCCCGGTCTATGCCGGCACCGTCAATGGTTACGGAGCACTCCAAATCATCGTGCGCCGGTGCCGCAGGGATTCATCGCTCTCCGATATCATCACCATGGTAGGAGAAGCCGCAGCAGCAAAAGCGCCCATCGCCCGCCTGGCAGACCGCATTTCCGGCGTTTTTGTGCCGGTTGTCGTCCTGATTGCCCTGCTGACCGCTCTCGTCTGGATTCTGGTGGGCAGCACTGTTTCATTCGCCATGGGATGCGCCATAGCCGTCCTGGTCATCTCCTGCCCCTGTGCGCTGGGGTTGGCTACACCGGTAGCCATCATGGTGGGCGCCGGCAAGGGGGCAGAGCTCGGCATTCTCTTCCGCAGCGGCGAGGCAATGGAGAACGCCCGTAACACAACGGCTGTCATTCTGGATAAGACCGGAACCATTACCGCCGGAGCCCCGGTCGTGACCGATGTCATTCCGATGAACGGCACCGGGCGGGACGAATTGCTCCGCATCGCCGCCGCGCTGGAGGCCGGGAGCCGCCACCCCATCGCCGATGCCATCCGACAATTCACGGCGGGCGCGTCACACCCGGAGCTGCAGAACCATACCTACCTGCCGGGGCTGGGCGTGCAGGGCAGCATCGATGCACAGGTCTGTGCCGCCGGAAATGCCGCCCTGATGCACCAACTGGGTATCAGCGTAGATTTTCCCCTCGCTGCACGCATGGCAGATGAAGGCAAAACGCCCCTGTACCTCTCCCGCGCCGCAAGCCTGCTGGGCATTATCGCCGTGGCAGATACCATCAAACCCGACAGCGCAGAAGCCATCCGCAGCATGCAGCAAAGCGGCTTGCGGGTCATCATGATGACCGGCGATAATGAGCGCACGGCAAAAGCCGTTGCGGCACAGGTTGGTATCCGCGAAATCCGGGCAGACGTGCGCCCGGCTGATAAAGCCGCCATGGTTCACATGCTCCGGGATGAGGGATACAGGGTGACCATGGTGGGCGACGGCATCAACGACGCTCCGGCACTCACCTGTGCCGATGTCGGTATCGCCATCGGCGCCGGAACGGATGTGGCCATCGAGAGCGCCGATATCATCCTGCTGCGCAGCAGCCTCTGCGATGTGGTGACAGCCCTCCGACTCAGCCGCGCTATCATCCGCAACATCCGCCAGAACCTCTTCTGGGCATTCTTCTACAACATACTGGCCATCCCCCTGGCCGCCGGCGTCTACTATCCCCTGCTCGGCAGAACCCTCAGTCCCGGTATCGCCGCCGCCGCCATGAGCCTCAGTAGTTTCTGTGTCGTAGCCAACGCCCTGAGACTGCGCCGACAGAAATTCGGGCAAAAGCAATCAGCCACCATCCCGTCACCGCAACCAAACACCCCCATCACCATGAGCCACACCACCGTCATCAGCGTCACCGGCATGATGTGCCCGCACTGCGAGCGCCACATGGCAGAAGCCCTCCTCGCACTTCCCGGAGTCACCGCCTGCACCGCCTCCCACAAGGAGAACTGCGTCACCATCGAATCCGCACAGACGCTCAGCGACGAGCTCCTCCGCTGCACCGTTGAAAAAGCAGGCTACCAATACGGCGGCATCAAGAACTGATTAACCACGGCGCAACCGGCGCTCCAGCGCCGCCAGCACCTCCACATCAGCCGGCAGCCAATCCACGCTGCGCAGCTCATCCGCGTTCAGCCAGCGGGCATCCGTATGCTCCCGCAGCCGGATAGTGCCGGACACCAACCGACATTCCAGACAGTACATCCGCAGGTGGAAAGTCGGGTAATCCCACTCCACCGTACAGAGCAGCTCACCCGCCTCGACACAAACATCGAGTTCTTCGGCCAGCTCGCGCACCACAGCCTCCTGCGGCTGCTCACCCGGTTCCAATTTACCCCCGGGGAACTCCCAACCGCCCCCATGCTTATGCGGGGCACACTGCGTTGCCAGAACCCGACCACCCTCCATCACCAACCCTGCCACCACCTCCACCGTTTTCAGCTGCTCTGCCATATCGCCGCCAGACTAGCATATTCCCACCCATTGCGCAATGCAAAACAATTGCTACCACCGGAGCAGCGGTAATTTCTCCCTTTCCCCGCATCCTGTTATAACACGGCGCGAAACAATTAGCTTGTTAGATTGAGAATAACCGACAGGTGTGCGAAGATACTACCGGCGCAAGACAAAACGCCAACCAAACAACAACAACAACAACAACAACACACACCACCGCCATGACACAGCGCAACATCACCCGCTATACCTACGAAACCACCTCCTTCCAGGGCTGGAGACTCAGCATCTGCCGCAAGTGGAACCAGTTCACCCGCTACTTCTCCGACAAGCAGTACGGCTCCGAACAGGCAGCCTTCGAGGCCGCCCTCCGCATGCGCGACTCCATTTTCTCCGAGCTGAAGACCGCGCAGGCCGACCCCCGCGCCATCTTCGAGCGCTACAAACACCTCAATCCCTCAGAATCCGGCTCCGCCGCCTGATGCCCTTTCACGTGAAGCCCCGCGAAACTTTCACGCGATAGCTTTCACAGATAACAACAAACCACCGCCGGGAGAGATGAATTCCCCTCTCCCGGCGGTTGTTTTCGTTCTGTCTGATAT
>CAYYKC010000014.1:0-19722 GCA_964471605.1 uncultured Akkermansia sp.
CTCCCATGGTCAATGACTCAAAATTCGGTCTTCCCACACTTTTTGGAGTTGACCCATCGTAACTTCCAAAACTACCGTTTAAGAGTGTTAATTGAATGTGGTCACATTGTGATATGAAAATTCAAATTCCACATTATTTGGGCTTGACCCCATTATTTGGGCTTGCCCCGAAGAGCCGTGATGCTCCATGCAAAAAGGCACCCGATTGGGTGCCTTTTTGCATGGAGCATAGGGGATTCGAACCCCTGACCTGTTGCGTGCGATGCAACCGCTCTACCAACTGAGCTAATGCCCCGTGTGCGGTGTTGCGGGGGCATTGTACTCGCATCCGGGGGGAGGTGCAAGCTTTATTTGTGCTTTTTTGTGTCGTAATGCGGAGGGCGGGGCGGTCCCGTGGTGTTTCGCTCGGGTTATACGCTGCGCTCCATGATAATGAGCAGTCCCCCCCACGATTCGCCGGGGGTGGAGGGTGCGTTGCCGAGGTGGCTGCTGATTACTTTCCAGCCTTGGCGGGCGTAGGTGTTGAGGGTGTGTGCCAGGGTGGTGGCATCGATTCGGCCGCCAAAGTGTTGGTCGCTGCAATCCAGTACTTTATATTCCTTGCCTGTGGCGGTTTTCTGCCTGTTGGCGGGGGGGACGGGGTGGGCGGCTGTCGATGTCGGTTTGGCGTGGCTGATGGATGCTGCTGCTGTTTTGGCAGGTGTTGTTTTCTGCTGCGGTTTTCCCGTTGCGGATTTGTTCCATTTAAGAAGGGAATCCTCCGGGGTTTTCAGTCGGGGTTTGCGGCTGGCTGCACAGGCTTCGGCGACTGTCAGTGTCTGGCGGGTCTGGGCATTTGCCAGCAGGTGGGCGTCGGTAATTCCCGGCATGGCCAGGATGTCGCGCAGGGGGAGGTGTTTTCTGCTCCAGGTATTACTGTTTGTATCCAGTAGGTAATAGGTGCTCATTGTTTTGGTGGTTTGGGATGGAACTGGCGGTATTATGAGCACTCTCCCGCGCATGAGCAATCTATCTCTATAACAATTATAGCCACGCAGTGCGGGTATGCTCGCATGCCGCGCATTTTTGGCTTGCACGGGGTGCCGGATTGCTAGTATAATGACGATATGATGATGGGGCGGGTGATACGCTTTTATGCAGATGGGTTTCGGAGCATGACTCTGGGGCGCACGCTGTGGTGTATCATCATCATCAAGCTCTTTATCATGTTTGCTGTGCTCAGGGTGTTTTTCTTTCCGTCATATCTGCAGGGCGGGGAGAAGGAGAAGAGTGAGGCTGTATCAACCGAGCTGACTGAGCGCGTGGCACCTATACCTTACTGATTTTTTCTTTATGGAACCGATAGATTCAACTCTTGTGGATTGGTCGCGGGCTCAGTTTGCGCTCACGGCGATGTATCATTGGCTGTTTGTCCCGCTCACGCTGGGGCTGGGTGTGGTGATGGCTATCATGGAGACGCTCTATGTGCGCACCGGTCGTGAGTTCTGGAAGCAGACGGCTCGCTTCTGGATGAAGCTCTTCGGCATCAATTTTGCCATGGGGGTGGCCACGGGCATTATTCTGGAGTTCGAGTTCGGCACGAACTGGAGCAACTACAGCTGGTTTGTTGGGGATATTTTCGGTGCGCCGCTGGCAATTGAGGGGATTCTGGCCTTTTTCATGGAGTCCACGTTCATTGCTGTGATGTATTTCGGGTGGAACAAGGTGAGCAAACGGGCGCATCTGGCTTCTACGTGGCTGACGATTATCGGGGCAACGATTTCCGCATGGTGGATTCTGGTGGCGAATGCCTGGATGCAGCATCCGGTGGGCATGGAGTTCAACCCGGATACGGTACGCAATGAGATGGTGGATTTTGCGGCGGTAGCGTTCTCGCCCGTGGCGGTGGTGAAGTTCTGCCACACGGTGAGTTCGTCATGGGTGCTGGGTGCGGTGTTTGTGGTAGGGGTGAGCTGCTGGTATCTGCTGCGCGGCAAGCACCGCGAGTTTGCGCTGAGCAGTATCCGCGTGGCGGCCTGGTTCGGCCTGTTTGCCGCATTGATAACGGCGTATACGGGGCATCAGAGCGGGCGGGATATTGGCCTGTATCAGCCCATGAAACTGGCGGCGGCTGAGGGTTTGTACGAGGGCGGAACGGAGCAGGGACTTGTGGTAGGCGGTATCCTGCGCCCGGGGGCGGACTGGACTGCCGGGAGCGATGACCGTTTCCTGCTGAAGGTGGAGATGCCGTATGCGCTTTCCTATATGGCAACGCATGATTTGCATGGCTATGTGCCCGGTATCCGTAATCTGCTGGAGGGTGGCTACAAGCTGCCGGACGGCAGTGTGGCGCTCTCTGCGGAGGAGATGATGAAGCGTGGGCGCGTGGCAATTGATGCGCTGGCGAGGTATCGCGCTGCATCCGCTCCGGAGGAAAAGGCCGCGGCGCTGGCTGTGCTGCGGGAGAATTTCCCGTGGTTCGGCTATGGGTATCTGAAGAGCCCGGGCGAGCTGGTTCCGTCCGTGCCGATGATTTTCTACAGCTTCCGCATCATGGTGATGCTGGGTGGCTATTTCATCGTGCTGTTCGTGGGGCTGTTGCTGCCGGGGCAGTGGGTGACGCGGTGGAAGTTGGTGCAGCTGGCGGTGGTGCTGACCATTCCTCTGGCCTGGCTGGCCAGCCAGGCGGGCTGGGTGGTGGCCGAGGTGGGTCGCCAGCCCTGGGTCATTCAGGGGCTGCTGCCGAATGTGGCCGCAATCTCGCGGCTGGATGTCAGCTCCGTACAGACCACGTTCTATATCTTCCTTGCGCTCTTCACGCTCCTGCTGGTGGCGGAGCTGGGTATTATGGGCAAAGCCATTGCCGCCGGACCTGAAACGGATTCAACCTCTGCATAAGCTATGAACGATATTACATTTCTGCAACAGTACTGGTGGTTCCTCGTCTCCCTGCTGGGGGCACTGCTGGTGTTTCTCATGTTTGTGCAGGGCGGGCAGTCGCTCATCTGGACGCTGGGGCGTACGGAGGAGCAGCGGCGCATGCTCCTGCTGGCAACCGGCCGCAAATGGGAGTTGACCTTTACCACACTAGTGACGTTCGGCGGCGCGTTTTTTGCCTCTTTCCCTCTGTTCTACAGCACCAGCTTCGGCGGCGCGTACTGGGTGTGGGTGATTATTCTGCTGTGCTTTGTCATTCAGGCTGTTTCTTATGAGTTCCAGCTGCGGCGCGGTAATGTGCTGGGAACTACCACATACCGCATTTTCCTGCTGCTGAACGGCATCCTCGGCCCCTTGCTCATCGGCACCGCCGTGGGCACATTCTTCACCGGGGCAGAGTTCGTGGTGAATAAAGCCGCCGTGGCCAGCCCCGCCATGCCCGTCATTTCGTACTGGGCCGGGCCTTGGCATGGACTGGAGGCCGCGCTGGTGCCGCAGAATCTGATGCTGGGCATGAGTGTGCTGCTGCTCACCCGCGTGCTGGCCTGTCTGTATTTTCTGGGGTGTATGGATGATGAAGCGCTGCGGGAGAATTGCCGCCGCCGCCTGCGGATAGAGAGCGGATTCTTCCTGCTGTTCTTCCTTACCTGGCTGGTGCGCTGGCTGCTTTCCACCGGGTTTGCGTATGATTCAGAGTCCGGTCTGGTCTATACAGAGACATACAAATACCTGCACAACCTGCTGGAGATGCCCGGGGTGGCAGCGCTGCTGCTCATCGGTGTGCTGATGGTGCTGGTCGGTATGGCGGGCGGATTCTGCGGTCGTCGTCGTGCCTTCTGGCTGGCCGGACCGGGCAGCGTGTTGGTGGTGCTGGCGCTGTTGCTCTGCGCCGGGTGGAACAACACCGCTTATTACCCCTCCGTGGCTTCCCTGCAGAGCTCGCTCACCATCGCCAACAGCAGCTCCAGCCTCTTCACGCTCAAAACCATGACCATAGTCTCCTTCATCATCCCGTTCGTCCTCGCCTACATCGCCTGGGCCTGGCGAGCACTGGATCGCGAGCCCATTACCGCCGCGGAAGCGAAGGGTGAGCATTGACTGTTGCTTTCGGACGCTTCCGTCAGGAAGCGTCAGCTCTTATAAAAACGGTTAATGATGACAGCGAGGGCACCGTCGCCGGTGACGTTGCAGGCGGTGCCGAAGTTGTCCATAGTGATGTAGAGGGCAATCATGAGTGCCTGTTCCGTATCCCCGAAGCCGAGCATGGAGTGGAGGATGCCCAGGGTTGCCATGATGGCACCGCCCGGTACTCCCGGAGCCGCCACCATGATACCCCCCAGCATGAAGATGAAGCCAATCATGGTGGTGTGCTCTATCGGGTTGCCCTGCATGAGCATGATGGCGATGGCGCAGGCCACGATTTTGAGCGTGCTGCCGGAGAGGTGGATGGTGGCGCAGAGGGGGATGACGAATCCGGCCACGTCCTTGTGCACTTTGTTGCAGAGCGTTTGTTGCAGGGTGATGGGGATGGTGGCAGCGGAGGATTGCGTGCCCAGTGCGGTGAAGTAGGCGGGCATCATGCGCCAGAGCAGCATCAGGGGATTCTGTCGGGATACCAGCCCGGCCACGCCGTATTGCAGCAGCAGCACACCGATGTGCAGCAGGAAGATGATACCGATGATTTTGAGAAATACGCTCAGCAAATCGGCAGCCTGACCGCTCCAGGACATGTTGAGAACAATGCCGAAGATATAGAGAGGCAGCAGAGGAATGATGGTTTTGCCGATGGTACGGGCAATGATTTCGCGGAAGTCATCGCAAACATTTCGCAATGCCTCACCCCGGCAGTAGGCCATGCCCAGCCCCAGCATGAAGGCGAAGATGAGCGCGGTCATCACTCCCATGAGCGGGGGAACGGAGAGGGAGAACCAGGCAGGAGCTTCTGCTCCCATGTCAAGTTCCTGTATGGCGGTGGGCGTAATCATGCCCGGGAAGACGTTGACGGCGGTCAGGTAGGAGGCAAAACCGGAGATAAGGGTTGCTCCGTAGGCCAGCAGCGCCGTCGCCAGCAGCATCTTGCCCGCCTTGCGACCGATATCGGCAATGGCCGGAGCCACCAGACCGATGATGAGCAGGGGAATCAGGAAGCCCAGGTATTGCCCGAATAAGAGGTTGAACGTGTTAAACGTGCGAACCAGCACTTCGGGGGCGTACGGCCCGGTGACTGCGCCCACTATCAGCGCAATGATGATGCAACCGATCAGCCCGACACGTATCTTCTTCCACTTCTTTTTTTTCATGCGATTGCTGCATCCTAACATATTCCGCAGAGGAAGTACACCTCTTTCCCTCGAAATTCTACGCCGTACCACTGATTTTTCGTCATTCGCAACCCGTCATTTTCGCAGGTGGTCATTCATTTGCCTGCTGTCGGGGAGCAGAGGGTGTGGAGTAGCTGCTCTATTTCGCGGGAGCTGCGGAGGTTGTCCAGACCTGAGGGGGTATTGTCTCGGTATGCTTTGCAGAGGTAGTTGAAATCCAAGTCTACTCGCCCATCCGGGTAACGTCTTTTTCGCACCGGGTAGCAGCCGGAGATGGGACGGGGATTGCGTCCTTCTACGTACAGGAAGCTGCTGCCCAATGCAAAACGCATCCCCGTGTTATACGCATGGCGGTTTTTCCACAGGAAGAAAGCAACGGTCAGCGTCAGCAGCATGAGGATTCCCCAATAAACCCACATTTCCGGTTGAACGTCATCTGAGGGGTACAGCAGTCCGATGCCGCCTACGGTGAGGAGATAGAGCGCTGTCAATCCCGTCAGAATACGGGCTTTGAGGGGAGAATACGCTTTCGGTTCCTCCACACCTTCCGCCAGCAGACCTTCACTCTCCGGCAGCAGTGGATGCATGCGGTGCTGCGCCTCCGGGATGGGCAGGGGAGCCGGGATGTCTGCTCGGAGGGTTGCCAGCAAATCATCTGCGTTGTCTACCCGCAGGAGCGCCTTTACCGACAGATGACTCCGCATGCTGCGCGGCCCGCAGATGCTTAAATCCGCGCTGCCGTCTTTTCGGCGGTTTTCCGGGATGAGCCTGATGCCGCGCAGCGGAGCGTCTTTCATCTGCAGCGTCTGCCACTCATGCGTGAAGAAGAGAAGACGGCGGTTGGTGATGACTTCCCATTGCCGGAAGCGGCGGCGATAACAGCGGCAAATGAAGTGAATCAGCCGATACAAGACCAATACCAACAGCAAGGGAGAAATTGCCACATGCAGCATGGGAGCCAGCATCATCGGCATTATAACCACGACTACCAGCAGCAGGCTGATGACGATTACCTCCACCCAGAATTCCGTTGCCATTTCGCTGATGTGTTTGCGAATGGCAGGTGGAGTTTCTCTCAGCCACAAAATGCGCTCACCCGGAAACAGCTCCTCTTCCGTGAGTTGATGGGGTGTCGGGTGGGTAGTTGGCATGCTGATGCGGGGGGCTTAATGCCTTCTCCTGCGACGTGCTGCCAGCCCGGCCAGAGCCAGCAGACTCAGCGTTGCGACGGTTGGTTCCGGCACGGTGAGGCTGATATCGCCGGAGGCGGAGTAGATGATGCTTACACCCTGGAGCGGAGTCCCGTTGCTGTAGAGCGTGAGGTACTGTGTCACATCGGTGCCGGGAGTCAGCGCCAGCTCCGTTCCGTCTGTCGTTGTGACCAGCAATTTGCTCACATTGGTGAAGAACGGCAAGTTGTTGCCGACTGCATCGTAGTTGAGCGTAATGGGAGTGTCGGAAAGCAGTCGGAGCTGATGACCGTTCATATTGACCGTGTTTTCCAGAATGATGGCGGTGGCGTTAGTCAAAGCGAGGTCGGCATTCACGCTGCTTGCCGGGGTGATGCTGCTACGCAGCGCATAGGTTGCCACCGCCGCGGAGCTGACGGCACGGAACTCACCGGTAACCGTAATGACCTGATCGGAGGAAAGCTCAGAGCCGGATTCGAGCGTCAGGTCATGGAGATTCAGCGCAACTTCGCTGTGCAGGGTGGACATGCTGCGCATCATCAGGTCTGCGCCTGCTTTGAGCTCCGCATTCTCTCCTGCCTTGAATTCGTAGCCTGCGGCGGCTACCTCGATGCTTGATGCAGAGACCGAGCCGGTAATAGTGACGCTGCGGCTGCTTTCGGCGGCGTGGTCATCGAAGAGTATGCGTCGCCCCTCCGTGGAGTAGGTATGGTAGTAGCCCCGGTGCGCCTCCGCAATGTTGTCGCCATTCACGTTCACATCCCATCCGGTGGATTCGGCGGGCAGCTCTTCTGTATTGACCTGCTGCGCTTCCCATACCGATGCAGCACCATTCCATACCTGGGCTTCGTTGGCAGCATCGCTGTATTCAGCAAGCATGTTTTGCAGTACCTCCGGCGTGTTGATGTAGGAGACGGAGGTGAGGTAATTCACCCCGCTGCCGGTGGGGGCAAAGGCCCTGGTAAGGGTGGTGTTGGTGTACAGCTCGATTCGTTCGTTCTGAACCTTGATGAACAATTCCTTGAGTGCGGAATTGTAGCTGTTGATGTCGTCGTTATTGTCGGCAACAAGAATGGATTTAAGTGAGCCATCCGCATTTGTGGTGAATCCATAGCAAGTAATCACATGCCCTGTCCCGGAGGAAGAATTGGTGGTGCCGATGCAGGTAATCATGCCGTCCTGTGACTGCACCCCGTCTTTTACGCCGAAGCCCTCCAGAAGCAGAGCCTTGACTGCCGCCGTATCCGTATTGCCGAACGGAGTCCCCGTGGTTGACTTGTGGACACTTGAGGCGACCTCCTGAGAGGCTGAATAGACAGTGGTGAAAGATAAATCCTGCTCAAAGGGTGTTCCTGTGCCGAAATAGTTGGCGTAGTAACCTCCCGTATTGGGAGCCGTTCCACCGGCGCTCATATCGATGGTCGTTCCGTTTTCTTTTTCCCACGTATCAGCACCTCGGAAAAACCATTCGGATGCCCACCCGAAGACACCGCCCGTGTTTCTGGGTTGCGTGGAGAGATTCGGGATAGAGAGAAACATATCGCGGGCTACCTGCAGGCGTCTGCCATCGGGCACGGCTTCCTGAGAATCATCGGTTGTGGATGGTGCCTCCGTGCCGATTCTGCCGTAGGGCAGGGGCTTGGCCTGACTTGTTTCCTGGAATCCGGTATTAAAGGATGCGTCGTAATCGTAATATGTCCCGGCCTGTGGCTTGGCAAACACCCCGTAATAGCTTTGCCAGTATTGAATGACATTGGAGGCAGCATGCATCCAGCACATGAGGGAATCACCCGTGCTGGTTGTCCACTCTGCTCCCTTTGCGCTGTCGTAGAGACGGGTGGAATTGGCCCGACTGGTCTGGAGGAATCCGGTGCCGATGCTGCTCACAACAACACCATCGGCCACATAGGTGCCGTTGCTACTCACGGTGTCCCCAACGGCGGCGAGGGAGTGAGAAGAAACGGAGACTGTCAAAGCAAGGAAGAGGAGAGAGCGCTTCATGATACATCGACTAGCGTTGAGCTTTTTCCATCATATCCAAATAGAACGTGCAAATCAAGCCGGAAATGGCAATTAACGGGTTTTAACGCATTTTTTTGATAAGACTGTATAGTAGTCTCTTGACAGTTATTGCCTGTTTGTGTATGATGCCTACCATAGTTCAGACTGTTTTTCCATGAAACGTTTTCTTATCTGTTCCTCACTTGTATTCTTTGGTTCACTGTTGACCCGGGCGGCAGAGGTCTGGGCTCCGGGCGTTTCCCAAACATCCGGTTGGTATGATTTTAATAAGAGTGAATACAATTCAGCTTATGGAACCGTTTACGGTATGTGCTGGGCGGCTGCGGCCAGTAATGTGATTGCCTGGTGGCAGAACATAAACAAGGAGTTACTCACATCGACATCTGCAGCTCAGGTTGTAAACGAAAATCTGTACGGTGCTAAAGTCTGGTCTACCTTTCAAGGGGTATTTAAGGATGAGGGCGGGTGGCCGTACAAGGGCGTCAACTGGTGGATAAACGGGGGAACTGATTTAGATGCATACAAAGATTACGACAAATATGATAAAAGTAACGGATTGGGCGCTTTGGAAGGGGGCGGCTTCCTGAAGGGGGTGTACAGTACAACGGCAAATCCGGTTAGTGTTGCGAGCGATAATGGTAATTCGTATGATTTCGCCCGCAGTATGGTCAATGCCATCTCATCAGGCTACGCACTCACTTTGTCGGTTTCTGATAGTGCCGACCACGCATTTACTCTCTGGGGACTTGAATATGAAGAAACCGCTTCGGGTATCATGCTGACAAAAGCTTGGATTACAGATTCTGATGATGGCATAACCTATTTGATTGGTGCAGATATTGATTTTAAGGAAACAACGATAGCACTGGTGAATCTTCCCGGTTATAATAATCAGTCATACAAAATTGATGCCCTCGCCGGTATGCGAACAGATGTTGTTTCCGTCCCTGAGCCTGCTACTGTCACTCTTAGTCTGTTGGCTCTTACCGGCATGACGATTCGCCGTCGCCGCAGATGAGGCGGTATACAAGGGGGGCGGAGCCCCGGTATGAGGGGAGAGTTCTTTCTTATGCTTCGCTTTGTCAATCCGGCGTACATCTCTACAATCGGGCGACCGTTGATTGTAGAGATAGCAGTATAGTTATCCGACCACTTTACCTATCGTAAGCTGCTTTCTTTGGTGCTGCCGCTGATAGGGATGCAGTTGCTCGCCTCGGTTCTGTATTCTGTCCTCTTTATCCGATGCTATCGCCATCACTATGGCTACCTGTGAGTGTCGAAATCGCATTTCCGTGTGTCGGAGGTGACGGTGCGCATTGACAAATCTGCGTTTTCCTGCTACATTCATTGTGCGTGGCAAGACCACTCACAGATATTGTAGCCAAGTCTCCTGCCTTTGCCGGAGAGCTGGCGCGTTTGTGCCACGGCGGCACACGGGAGGAGCCCGTGGTGTTTGACCGGGTATGTCCGGCTGCTTTTTCCTTTGTGGCGGCCATGGTGGCGGCGCAATCGCAGCATGCCAGACGCATCTGGGTGGTGGCAGATGCCCTCCCTATGCAGGAACGGGTGGCGGCGGAATGGGCGCTGTGGGATGCGCCCCCGGCGGTGTTTGTGCCGGAGCGCGAAACCCATATCAACAATGGCCTGAGCGACCCGGATCTGGCGGCAGAGCGTCTGGAAGCGCTGAAAAACATCTCCGGGCATCCGAACGGGCCGCAGGCAGTCATTGTGACGGCGGCGGGGTTGAAACAGGCCGCCCCGGTTTTCTCGGAGGATACGGCCTGTACCGTGAAGCTGACCGTGGGCCAGGAATATCCGCCGGAGCAGTTGACGGCGCTGCTGACGGAGCGGGATTTTGAACGCGTGGAGCAGGTGACTGCCCGTGGGGAATGGAGCTTGCGCGGCGGTATTCTGGATGTGTTCCCGCTGCAATCGGCCTGGCCGTTCCGCGTGGAATTCTTCGGGGACGAGATAGAGAGCATCCGCGCGTTTGATGTGGATTCGCAGCTTTCTTTCCGCAAGCTGGAGGAAGCGGAACTGGTGCTGGATGAGCCGCCCTCTGCACGGCTGCTGGAGCATCTCATTGCACCGGATGACTGGGTGGTGAGTCTGCCGGGGTGCGGGGTGCCGGGGGATGTGCTGGTATTCGAGCTGCCGCCGGACAGAGATGACGCGCTGCCGCAGCTGGATGAGCAAGAGGCGCAGGGCAATACGGCCTTTTTCGGCTCGCCTCTGGGCTCGTTCGAGACGGGTGATTTCGTGATGCAGGAGGCGAGACGCAATCTGGCGCGCGCCGGGCTGTTGCAATGGCGGCGCGATAAGTGGCGCGTGGTCATGTTCTTCCCCCATGAGGGTGAAAAAAGCCGATTCGAGGAAATTTGCGGCGAGGATGAGGCGTGGTCTGCCGTACAGAGCCGCGATGGTGATTTGCCATTCGGGTTCACCATCCCGGGGGCCGGGGTGGCTGTGCTGTCGGCGGCAGAAATTTTTGGCCGCTACTCCGGCCCGCGCTCCCGCCGGAAAGACGACCGGGAGGATCGCCTCCGCCGCGAGCGGGCACAGGCGCCTCTGCGCGAAATCGAGGAAGGCGACCTCGTGATTCACGCCTCGCACGGCCTGGGCAAGTTCATGGGTATCGTGCGCGATGAGAACAGCGGCGAGCAGGAGTTGCATATCAAATACGCCGGCGATGTCATGCTCCGCATCCCCTTGCAACAGAGTCATCTTGTTTCCAAATACGTGGGCCTGGGGGCAAAGACGCCGGAATTGAGCCGACTGGGCGATGCCCGCTGGAAACGCGCCTGCAAGGCGGCGGAAAAGGCGGTGGCCGACTATGCCGCACAGTTGCTGGAGGTGCAGGCAGAGCGCGAGAGCAACCCCGGCTTTGCCCACCCTGCGGATTCGGCGTGGATGTGGCAGTTTGAGTCCAGTTTCCCCTATCGCGAAACGCCGGATCAGCTCCGCGCTATCAACCAGACCAAGGCCGATATGGAATCCCCGCAGCCTATGGACCGCCTTATCTGCGGCGATGTGGGTTTCGGCAAGACCGAGGTGGCCATCCGCGCGGCATTCAAATGCGTGACCGGAGGTAAACAGGCTGCCATTCTGGCACCCACCACGGTGTTGGCCGACCAGCACTACCGCACCTTCCGCACCCGCATGAGCGAGTACCCCGTCCGCATAGAGCAGCTCAGCCGCTTTACCCCGCCCAAACGCGTGCGCGAGATTCTGCAGGGGCTGGCGGCCGGTGATGTGGATATCGTGGTGGGGACTCACCGCATCATCTCCAAAGACGTGCATTTCAAGAATCTGGGGTTGGCGGTCATCGATGAGGAACAGCGCTTCGGTGTGCGCCACAAGGAGCAGTTCAAACGCATGTTCCGCATGGTGGATATGCTCACCCTCTCTGCCACCCCCATCCCGCGCACTCTCTACACCGCGCTCATGGGCGCGCGCGCCATGAGCACCATCGAGACCGCTCCCCTGAACCGCCTCCCGGTGCAGACGGCTGTCTGTCCCTACAATGAGCAGTTGATGGCCGATGCCATTGAGCGCGAGCTCGCCCGCAACGGTCAGGTGTTCTTCCTGCACAACCGCGTGCAGAGCATTCACGACATGGAAGCCACGCTCCGCCGCCTCGTGCCCCGCGCTCGCATCGTGGTGGGCCACGGGCAGATGGACAAGGCGGACTTGGAGTGTGTGATGCGGGATTTCGTCAACGGCAAGGCGGATGTGCTGCTCTCCACCACCATCATTGAGAGCGGTATCGACATCCCCAACGCCAACACCATCATCATCGACCGTGCCGACAGGTTCGGTCTGGCAGACCTCTATCAGCTGCGCGGTCGTGTGGGACGCGGTGGCCACCGCGCCTATGCCTACCTCATGCTGCCGCGGGAGGCCCTCTGCACCGGCGATGCCCGCAAGCGTGTCTCTGCCATCAAGCAATACACGGAACTGGGCAGCGGCTTCAAGATTGCCATGCGTGATTTGGAGATACGCGGCGCGGGCAACCTGCTGGGCACGCAGCAGAGCGGTCACATTGCCGCCATCGGTTTTGAGCTGTACTGCCAGCTGCTGCGCCAATCCATCGAGCGGCTGCAGGGTAAAGCTCCCACCATCCGCGCGGAGGCCAACTTCAAGGCGGACTTCATCTGCCTGAGCGAGGCCTCCATGGCCACTCGCTCTGATGCAGATACTCTTCTCGGAGCGTTCCTCCCCTCATCATACATGGAATCCACCCGCATGCGCATGGCGGCGTATACCCAGCTGGCACAGGCCACCACGACGGAAGATATCGATGACCTGGAGCGCGACTGGCACGACCGCTTCGGGCATCTCCCCCGCGAAGCCCGGCATCTGCTCACCGTCCAGAAAATCCGCATCCTTGCCACCCGCCGCAACATATCGCAGGTGGAAATCTCCGGGCAGAAGCTCATGCTCACCCGCAATAAAGACTATATTCTGGACAATAAGCGATTCCCCCGCCTGACCAAAATCCGCCCTGCCGATAAACTTGCGGAGACACTGGGCATGCTGCGTGCGCTGTGATGGCTTCGTAAAATAATTCGGAGCAAGCACATGGACTGTTGCTCGCGTACCCTCTTTTTTTTGTGTGTTTGTATTGAATATGATAGATTTATAATTTTTATAATAATGAATTATATTGCCACCTAATTGGTGGTTTAATTGTTTTTTTTGTCAGCACGTGTTATAAAAAAGATAAAAAAGAAGAATAAAGCTTGCAAAACGATAGCGAAAGAGATATATATGGACTTGTAAACTTCCTTTCGTGGATGAGGAACAGAACCGTTTATAGGATGGCACTATCTATGTTCGCAATGAATGCAAAAGATAAAAAGTTATCAACACTGCTAGAAATAGGGAGCTGTGGTGTGTCTCTGATTTTTTTCGGATTTTGCCACAATTCTGGAGGCTTGTTCTCAAAGGCAGAGAAGTGAGAGAGAATGAAGAATCTTGTACAACGAGCTTGAATTTCATGTTGGTGTATTTCTATTCTGTTGACGGCGGTGTAACGCGAAAAGGCCCCTATACGGCATCTCAACTGGATGCACATAGGTGTCAGGGGAAACTTCCCGCGAATGCTCAGGTGTGGACAGAAGAATATATGACGATGGTGCCGCCTCCCAGTGATTCGAAGAAGGCAACCGGAAAAACAAGAACCCGGGTAGTTATAGCCTGTATTATTCTCTTTGGACTATTCATCGCGGCTTACGATGGGGGTTCTCAAACAGGGAAGGAGGGAGATTCGGATGTTCCCTTGCCCGGTTTATTTCCGGGCGATGAACTCGCGGAGTCGACAATTCCGGAAGGGGTTATACGGAATATGGAAATTCTTCAGGAGCTGCAGATTCCCCAGTGCTGTTTCGAGAATACACCTGTCTTTGAATCGTTCTTCTTTCTTAAAGGTGTAGCGAGAAAATCCGGCGTAATGTTGAATCTCATGGTTGAGACCTATGGCGGGCCGGAGCCGGTTATTCCGTATCTGAATCGGGAAGAGGTCACAGCCTTAGAATTGTTAAAAGCTATTTGCGATACAAGCGGCTGTGCCTTCAGAGTAGAAGAATCCGGAGTGTTCGTTTATCCCAAATCTGTGAGCCATTTGGCAGAGCGGTGGGAGTACCAGCCTCAGAATGCTGTGGAGCAGCGGTTACTGGATACGCTGAAAGGAGTCATTATACGCCATTGTGCTTTCGATGGTGCTTCGGTGGAAGAGGCGTTGATGTTTTTGTTGGCAGAAACGCGGCAGGCCGACGTCCTCATTGATTTTGTGTATGTTGGGGAACGGGATGTTGTTATCCCTCCATTGGATTTGGAGCAAATGAATGCCTATGATGTTCTGCGCTGCATTTGCCGACGCTCCGGGTGTGTCTTTTGGGTGGCAGAGGGCAAAGTACAGGTTGCCCCGGAAGATGAGATGCAAGAATGAAACAGGCGGAAACTGACACCATGAGTTCGTATTACTATTCTCTTGATTTCGGAAAAAACTGGGAAGGCCCCTTCTGCCGGGAGGAAATCGATTCTCTTGTCAGGGTCGGATTGATAGATGCTCGGACCATGGTGAAGGAAGAAGCGGTTAAACCACCACACTTCATACCTCCGTCGCACTATGTGGGGGGTGTTGCCGCTCCCCCTGTCAACAATGCCGTGACGGAGGATGCCTACATGGTCATGAAAAACGGTATGCCGAGCGGCCCATACCCCGTAAGCTATCTCCGAGAGATGATGCAGCGTGGTGAAGTGCAGCCCGGAGATATGGCATGGAAGAATGGGATGCCCCGGTGGGTACCCCTTGCGGCGGTGGCTGCATTAGCTCCGCTGGCCATGCATTCCGATGCCATGAGCGGGCTTAGTCAGGCATCTGTAGTTGGGATTCCCCCGGGCGGGGAGGCGTCCTTTGGTTCGGCATCTTTAGGGGGGCCTCCCTCATTGCCGACGGACGTTGCGCCCGCCGCAGAGAGCTCCGGCTTTGGTGAAGCTGTTGGGAAATTGGTAAAAAACGGTATACGGGAATGGCGCGCCCATCAATCTGAATCATCATTGAATCCGCCTCCGCCTGTGGAGACGGAAGCGGAGGCAGATATTGCCGATGTATCTGACCCGGAGTTGGAGATTGGGGAGGTGCCCGATATGGAGGGCGCGATGGATGCCGTGGAGCTGCCGGATACTGATACCGGAGCCGGAATATTTGATTTTCTCAGTTCTTTTTTTGAATAACTAAAAAAACAAGCACGATATGAAGTACTATTATTCTATAGACGGAGGGAAAAGTTGGGAAGGCCCTTTTTCTCAGAGTGAAATCGAAAACTTGAAAATGGTCGGCATCATCGATGCTCATACCATGCTTCGGCAGGATAGCGTGGCGCAGCAGCCCATGCCGCAGCCGGTGCAGCAGGTTAATCAACCAACTGCAGCACAGATGCCTGTCTATCAATCTGCAGCACCGCAGATGCCGCCGGCAGAGGAGCATTATATGCTCTTGGTGAATGGTATACCTGCTGGCCCCTATCCGGTGAGCACCATTACCCTCATGCTGCAGAATAAAGAAATCAGAGTGTCTGATATGGCATGGAAGGAAGGCATGTCCTCGTGGATGCCTCTTTCCTCTCTGCTCAGCACGGAGCAGCTTGGTAATGCGCTTCCCTCGCTGCGAGATTTTTCGCTCGGGAAGTTTTTCTCGCAGGTGTTCACCCACCATACAAAGGAGGAAATGATGGATTGCTTTATCGCCGGTACGCGTCAGGGAACACCTCCGATTTCCGCTGTGCAGACAAGTTTTCCGACGCCTTGGATTTTTGCCAGAATGTTGGTATTCTCCTTGATTTTGTTCTTTGGATTCAGCTGGGCTTTGAATTATTTCCAAAACACAAATCTGGTGCCGGGATTTTTATTTGTAGGCAATTTTGCCGTACCCTTCTGTTGCTTTTTCCTGTTCTATGAACTGAATGTACGCCGGGATGTGCTGTTGTATGACGGGTTGAAAGCCTTTATCGGAGGCGGGTTGATATCATTGATTGTGACATTACTTTTATTCTCTGCTGCCCAGACAACGACTCCAATCTGGGCCGGACCGGTAGAAGAACCTGCAAAGGTGCTTGCAGCTGTCATGATTGCGGGGACGTTGAGAAATGGGCGTATCCTGACCGGGTTGGTGTTCGGCGCGGCGGTCGGAGCCGGATTTGCCGCTTTCGAAAGTGCCGGTTATACATTTAATACCTTGTGTGTTCTTATTGCCGGGCATTCGGGTGCCGATCCGGACGCAGTGATGCAGATACGTGCGTTGTTAACACCTTTTGCACACGTTGTTTGGACAGCTATTGCCGCGGCTGCGTACTGGATGGTTTTGAATGAAAAAATCCGGGAAAAAACCCGAAGCAAAGAGGATTCTTCAATAGATTTTTCCATTTTTGCAGATATTCGCTTCCTGCGTATTTTTGCCATTCCGGTTGTGCTGCACATGATATGGAATAGCACGTTATTTGCTGAGCACTTCATGATTCGTAATATTGCACTGGGAATCATCGGGTGGATTATAGCTCTGCGGTTAGTGAAGCTTGGTCTGAATCAGATAGCATATGAAAAATTAAATAACTAATCAGAAGATACATGAAATTTGTATACATATACGACTGTTCTACGGGAAAGCTGCGAGTGGCAAACAGCTATCCTCTGAGTATTGGCAACACTCCGGAAGCCACGGTGTTAGTGAGTATGCTTCCCGGCATAGCGGGGATAGTGATGCAGCGGGGAGACGGATGCTCCTTTTTCCCAAAAATGTCGTACGAATGTAATGGTGCCGTGGGACAGACTTCCTTTAATCTGGAGGTAGGCAAGTCTTATCTGGTAGCATGTAATGGGGGATTATTCCTGATGCTTTGTTCTCCTGTTCCCCCACAGGCGCAACAGATGCTCTTCGCTTCTTTCAATAAGGATGCATGGTATTACTATGCCCCGGAAAGAGGGGGATGGCAAGGCCCGATGAGCGTGCCGCAACTGCATGCGCAGGAAGGACAAATAAGTCCGGATACATGGATAACCATGAGCGGAATGAGCAATGAGGTGTGTTCGTATCGGGCTTTTCTGGAGATGGCTCGTCGTCTTTACGGATCTGCGTCCGGGCATCGGTCACCATCTGCAATTGCCGTGATGCCGACTGCTCTTGCTCCATCTGTTGCATCCGGGGCTCCGGCAAATGTATTTCCGGTTGCCGTGCAGCAGCCGAACCCCCAGCCGGAGGCAACGCCTGTATTCCCGACTGAGGATGACGTACCGGAAGAGGCTGAGGAGGAAGAGATGCCGGAAATTGATGAGCATAGCGGGCGCTATTTATGCCCTGTATGCTGGTTGAGATTTGATGCCGGCGATGTGATGAGCATAGCCAGCCATCCCGATTTGATGGGAGACCCCATTCTGGGACGCGATGTGATGCGCCGTTTTCAGGCAACCCGGTTCAATGCCCGCGGGCAGGCTCTGGATGACAAGGGTATGCCTTGCATGCATTTGGCGTGTCCTCATTGCCGTCACAAGCTCCCCCCTCGCTTCCTGGAGATGGAGTCCCTCGTTTTCTCCATCATCGGCGCTCCGTCATCGGGAAAATCGTATTATCTGGCTTCTTTTATTCATGAAATGGCGTATAATACGGCTCCGGAGTTTAATCTGGCATGGCGAGACGCCGATCCGGCGGGTAACTCCATGCTCAACGATGTGAGTAACCGCTTGTTTGCCGCAGCTTCTCCGCAGCAGGCGTATCTCTCCAAGACAGACCTTGAAGGGGCACTCTATGAGGAGTTTTATCGCCATGGACGTATGGTGAAACTGCCCAAACCTTTTGTATATAATTTGTCAAAAGTGAAGAGCAAGAAGCCGCCTCTTTCGCTGGTGTTCTATGATAATGCCGGTGAGCATTTTGAGCCCGGTCGCAACAATGAGGATTCTCCCGGTGCGATGCATGTGGCGGTAGCGTCCGGCATTTTCTTCCTTTTTGATCCCACGACTTGTCCTGCATTCCGCAGGTTGATAACCCACAACGACGACCCGCAACTGAGTACAGGGGGTATGCAACTGGATCAACAGGCTGTCATTATGGCGGAAACGGAGTCCCGTATCGCTTCCATTCTCAACATCAGTCCCGGAGAACAAATCAATACACCTTTCGCCGTGCTCATCGGTAAATGTGATTTATGGGAAGATTATCTTTCCTCACCGGAAGGCGGGGGTAAGCCATTGTTGCCCGTGGTAAAAGACGGGAAGCTGATTCGCGAGAACGTGGAGGCCAACTCCATGCGCCTGCGTAAGATTCTGATGAAGCTGCAACCGGCCATCTGTACGACGGCTGAGAGTATCTCTGACAATGTATGTTATTTTGCCGTTTCTCAGTTGGGATGTTCTCCGATCTCCTTTGAAGATGAGATTACAGGGGTTACCCGCGTGGGCCCGGATCCCACGCGCATTGCCCCTCGCTATATGTGTGATTCCACCCTGTGGATGCTTAGTCAGTTAGCTCCTGATTACATACCGTCTGTCTGATTATCCATATTGTAACCTATGTTGCAGCTTATCTACACAAGTGCTCCCCGGTTGCTGGAAGCCGGGAAAACCGGTTTCGGGACGGTGGCTTGCTCTCGTCGCATTCCACGGCCATTGGTAACCTATCTGGAACGAATCAGCACCTTTGATCGTGCTGCGGGGGTATCTTCCTTGCTATTTTACAGCGTGTTCCGAATGGGGAAAATGGTTTTTCATGTCTTTTCCCGTGTGGCGGATTGCGGTGTGGATTATACCCGCCGCACCAACCACATAGCTCACCATTGGGTTATGGATGATGAAGCCGCCGCCGCCCCGGAAATGAGTGCATCTACCCCGGCCGGGATGCTGCTTTCCCTGCGCGGCCTCTGGCTGAATACCTGGCAGGGTAATCCTGCGTGGCTTGAGGAGGAACCGGTGGTGACTCCGCATGTTGATTCCGGCTCTGCCTGCTGGCTGCGCCTGACCGGGCAGGGGGATAATGCGCTCTGGCTGGCTGCAAATGATTTTGCTGATGGGGGGTACTTATGCCTTCCTCCCTGCAGTGATGAGGATATTCTGCATCTGCTGCATGAGGCGATGATGCGGAGGTCTGATCATGGCTGGGGCCTTGGGTTCACAACGGCCGCCGTGGAAACTCTCAGCAGCAAGGTGAGTCCGCTGGTGTGTCTGTCTGCCGCTCAGCAGGCTGCGGGAATTCGCGTACGCAACGGATACGCTCGGCTGCAGGTGCAGCAGGGAATGCTCCCGCCCTCTCCTGCAGATTTGCCCGCAACATCGTCTGACCAGGGAATGTCCGTTGCCATGCAGGATTCGGTACAGCAGGATTCGGCAATTCCATCTTACAGTGCTTATCCTCCATCGATGCCGTCGGCACCCATGCCCACAGTTGCCGAATATCCGCTTCCTCAGGCAGAACTCCCTCCCGTATATCATCCGGGCATGCCTCAACTGGTACCGAACTATGCGGAAAAGAATGCATTGCCGGATGATGACTCATTCCGAGACGAATCCTCTTCCTCCGGCAACAGTTCCATGGTTATCGCCCTCATTGGGTTGGGGGTAGTGGCTGTGGGGGCTTTCTTCTATTTTAACCAACAGAAAAAGGATAAGATAGGCCAGTCGCCGATTGATCATGAGCTCCGGGTTGATAAGAAAGAGGTTAAGTCTGAGCCGAAGCCTGAATCGAAGCCTGAATCGAAGCCTGAATCGAAGCCTGAATCGAAGCC
>CAYYKC010000014.1:19822-31881 GCA_964471605.1 uncultured Akkermansia sp.
CGAAGCCTGAATCGAAGCCTGAATCGAAGCCTGAATCGAAGCCTGAATCGAAGCCCGAGCCGAAGCCTGAATCGAAGCCTGAATCGAAGCCTGAATCGAAGCCCGAGCCGAAACCTGAATCGAAGCCCGAGCCGAAACCTGAATCGAAGCCCGAGCCGAAGCCCGAGCCGAAGCCCGAAGCCGGGACAATTAGCATGCAGCATACTGATGCAGAGAATGCCAAATTAGCGGATAGCAACGAAATTAGGATTAAGGCTAGTTGTGATGTAGAGTTTGATTGGAAGGCTGAAAAGATTAAGGTAAGGTGTACGCCGAAAGTCAGGATGGATGACCTGACAGCTGCCAAAGCTGAGCTTAAAGATATGAGACTTTATATAAATGTTAAGGACGAAATGAAGGCCATTACCAAGTTAGAAGAGGCATCATATGAAGAAGGCATTCCCGAACATCTCCTGCAGAAACTAGAGGAACTTAAACAGGCTGAAGAAAAAGAGCAGATTTGCAAGGAATCCTTGAAAGGAAAAAGTTTCCCTTCGCTGCAGGAGCCGAAGGGAAAGAAAGGGAAGAGCAAATCAAAGAAAAAAACAACCGAAGAAGAGAGGTTTACCAGTGAGCAAATTAAAAAGCTCATCGATGATGAGAAAGATGAAAAGCAGAAAGAGCGGTTGAAAAAAGTTCAAGCAGAAGCCGTACCGTTCTTTGAATTGGAAGAGGCAGAATCTCAGGTAAACAAATTAGAGCAAGAAGTAGAAAATCTGAAAAAAGAGCATGAAGCTGCGTTAACGAAGTACTACAAGGAAAGGTGCGATGTCATCTTTAAGTTGGGTAAAGCAGAGGGAATGAGGCAGGAATTAACATACGAAATTATTAATCGCCCGGATTCGATGTTTCCGGTAAAGCAACAACAAGATAAGAAATAACCATGACAACTCCGGCTACAAAAGATTTATACAAACAGCTGCGAACAGCGACACTGACGAAAGATGAGGCTGCTGCAGTACGAATTCTGCAGCGTATTCTGGCGATTGACCCCGGGGATGAGTCTGCGGCGCGGCAGTTGGCCGCTTTGTCCGGACGATTAAAGAAAAATCCCGCAAAAGAGAAGAAGAAAAAAGAAACGACTGCGACCAAATCTCTCTACCAGCGTTATCGTACGGCGAGTCTGGCGCATAACGATGAGGAAGCTTTCTCGTTGTTGGAGGAAATCCTGCGTCTTGACCCGGATGATACGGAAGCCGAGAAACAGAAGAGAGCCGTAGGCAGGCGTTTGGCAAATTCTCTCGCCCCGGAGCTGTCGGAAGCTGTAGCATCCGGAGAAATTGCCGGGATTTCATCCCTGCTGGAAAAGTTGGAACACTATGCGGAAAAGGATTTCCTGGAAACGCTGCCGGATTATGCTGCCGCCAATGCTCTCTACCAAGCAGAGCAGACCAGAGTTGCAAAGGAGAAACTCAATGAGTTGCTGAAAGAGTTTGCCTTGGCGGAAGAACCATTTGCTCGGCATGAAAAGGCCTCTTCAATACAGGATTTTGCAGAGAAAAACGGCTTGGAGCTTTCACCCAAGATACAGACATGCATAACGGAAGCTCATGATAACTGGGAGCAATTATGCCGAGAATCAGATCAGTATGAAGAATTCAATGCTCTGGCTGATGAGTACAATCAGTTGAAACAGAAAGTATCTTTGAGGGAAGAATTGCAGAATCGTCGCGTAGAACTGGAGATGCTTCGTAACAGAGTTCGCCAGCTTGACGGGGTGACGGAAGTTGATTATCTGGTGGAGCAGATGGACAAGACCATGGCAAAGATTATACGCGGGCAACAGGAGCAGAAGAAAAAGAAACTGTTACTGCGTTGCCTGCTTTGGGGGTGTCTTGCGTTGCTTGCTGCAGTCGGAGGCGTGGTTACTTACGCCTACAAGACTGTGGATGAACGAAGGAATGCTCTGTTCCGTGCACTTGCCCAAAAAAATGCTCAGGCAGTACGCGCTCTGGTAGAAAATGCGTACCCCATGGCCTATATTTACCGGCGCGTGGATCCGTCCTATACTGAGCAGTTGAATCGGGCTTACCGCTGGCTGCGGGGCTACAATGATATATCCCACAAAGTGCGGCAATATGAGAAATGGCTTGATGAGAATATGGGAAAAAGTGATATTGCTCAATCGGAGGCATTGTTGGAGGGGATATCCCGCGGTGAATCGTTGTTGGAGGAAATGAACGGGAAGTACGGTGTTACCCCCTCTGCTGATCTGGCTCGTAAACATGAGCAATTCTGTAATGAGGTCGTTATAGAATTGAAGCAGAAAGCTTTGAGTAAATATAACAACCCGCCGGCCGATTCCGGTCTGGAGACCCTTGCCAACTTATATAGTGAGTACAAAGGTGTGAGACATCGCATGGAGTTTTCCGAAGAAGAAAATGCTGCGATTCGACAAGCTTTCCGTCAGCGTGCGGAAAACATATTATTTCATCAAATAGATGATGAAAACGCACTCAATAAGGCTATTGAGCAGTGCAAGAAATACACCGCTCCGCTCGAGTTACCCGATGAGATGCTCCGTCGTCTCACTGAGCTGCGTCGGGGATTAACGGAGTTCCTGACAATTGATCAGCAGCTTAAACAGTGCTCTACTCTTGATGAGTACATCCGAGTCCTGCGCAAGAGTGAAAAATATCTCAATGGTATTCCCGGATGCTGTAAACCGGATGTCCTGGCTGCTTATGCCAATGCCTTGCCGAATGTGGTTTTACGCATGCGGGCCGATGCGCTGAGCCGTCGATACGCGCGAATGAGTGATAGTGAGCTCAAAGAGACGCTGGAGAAGATTCGTGACGTATATTCCGGCAAAGCTTCGCTATTCTCTGATTTCGACAAGGCGGAATATTCCCGAATTGTTGACCTATTGACCCTGCCGGAGAAGAGCCCCTTCTGGTCCAACAAATTCCGGCAGATAACAAACGATGGGAAAATTTATATCGGTACGGTTTTCCAAGTGAATAACATCCCCCATCTTCGAAAAGTGAAAGACGATGGTACTATTTCTGATAATTGTATAAGAATATCAGGTTCTTACAAGAACAAGTCACTGGAGCTGCAAACGCTCAGGGTGAATGTCGGGATAAATCGTTTGGATTTGCACCGGGGTGTTGTGCATCCGACTCAGCTCATGCTGAATCTGGCAAAAGCCAATTCAGATAAGTACTCCGCACTTGCGCGGGCATACTTGTTCTCTCTCTGTATCGATTTACTTAACTGTGTGGAGGAAGAGCGTT
The DNA here is from genome assembly GCA_964471605.1 of uncultured Akkermansia sp. Lineage (GTDB taxonomy): Bacteria > Verrucomicrobiota > Verrucomicrobiia > Verrucomicrobiales > Akkermansiaceae > Akkermansia. The sequence goes on from CAYYKC010000014.1 coordinate 23,098, forward strand.
CCGGGGTACTGCTGTCGGTGCAGCTGAAGAAGGATATCAAACGATTCAAAGAATTGTCTGTCTGGCTTTCCAGGAACGGAGCGCCATTATCTGAAAATTGCTGGATAAAGACACACTCCGTGGAATCTGAGGCAAGAATCAGGCAATTCTTTGATTCAATAGCTGATAGGGATTATGCTGCGGAGATTGTGGATGCCGTTGGTCGGCTGAAAAACGGGGGTACGATTCTGGTGGGCTATGTTAGCAGGGATGGGAAGTATGTTTCCCTGCGGGCAAATACCTCCGGGAAGCGGTATCTTTATTCTCTAGGAAAACTGGCAGAGTATACGGAAGGAATCGGGACTCCCTTTGCTCCGGTGTTTACTATTGATTATAAATAAGAAAGAATTTTGTTGATATGAAAAGATGCAAGTTGTTATATTCACTGATATTTCTGGTTCTGGGAGGCTGTCTGCTGTGTGATGCGGCTCCCGGGCAGGGAATACGTGAACTGGAGGCCAGAGCAAGACATCATGATGACCCTGTCGCCATGCGTAAGTTGGGGCTCATTCATTACCGTGGCCTGTATGGGTACAAACGTAGTTATAAGTACGCTGCCGGGTGGTGGGAAAAGGCTGTTGATGAGGGTGATGCAGAATCAATGCTCCTGCTGGGTGATTGTTATCTCCATGGAAAGGGGGTCAGAAAAAATCCGGACCGTGCCTTTGATTTATACAAGAAGGCTATGAAGACGGACAAAGGGAAACGCAAGGAAGCTCTTAAAAAAATAAAGACATTGCCATTGTCCGAGACCTTGCGATGGTGGGAGGAACAAGTGGAAGATGAGAATGACAAAGATGCTGCCTATTTCCTGGGTACTGTGGATGAAGAGTACTGGGAGGGGAGTTTTTCCCGAGAAAAAGCGGATGAATACATGGTAAAAGCCGCGCAGATGGGTCATAAGAAAGCGAAGGATATTATTAAGAATGAGCCCCTTTCACGCTATTTGCCTGCCAGAGAATCAATTGCCAGAGAAGACGGTGATGATGCGTTGGTCAAGTTGGCTCAAGAGCTGTTGGCCTCGGAAAACTGTACGCCGGAACACAGAAAAAAAGCTGCTGAGTACTACGAAGAAGCAGCAGGTGCCGGCAATAGCTCAGCCCGTTACTGGTTGGAAAAAGAACAGGATAAAAGCTGGGACGAGTTAGCCGATGCCTTGGAGAGCAATCAGTTCAGCCGTACCGTGGAGCTGCTCGGGAAAATGAAGTCTCCCAAAGCTCGTGATTTGTCTGCCGTTTTGCTTTTTGCGCTGAAAAAAACTCGTCTTGAGCGCAACATGGTGGAGCTGATAATGGATAAAGGTGCTGATCCGGCTTATTACGATGATAATCGGATGACTCTGTTGATGGCAGCCATCATAGGTGAACAGTCGGATGAGGTGGTAAGTCTCTTTATCAATGAAAAGAGCAATCTGAATGCCGTGCTGAGCGACACCGGCCAAACCGCGCTGATGTTGGCGTCGCAGGCCGGAAGAACAAAGATTGTGGAGTTGCTCATCAAGAACGGCGCGGATTGCAATGCTGTGGATAAGGACAATAAAACAGTGGAGAGTTATGCAACATCTGCTCCCACCAGAGAAATCATTGCCAATGCTGTTGAAGAAAAAAAACAGGCTGAAATCAATGAGATATTTAATCTGCAAACACAGGATCAATTTGTGAAACTGGTAGAGCTTATCGCTCGGCAGGATGTGGCCACGTTGCGGTATCTTATTCAGAAAGGACTGCCGGTTAACATGCTCGATGCCGGGTTCAGAGACTCGTTTCGCGAGGCTTCCTCTTCCCGTATAGAGTCTCAGGTTTGTGGTGTCCTGTTTGAAAAAGAAATTATGAAACACAGGTTTACCTCCGGCTTCAACCCTCGCATGTGGTTCACCTATGGTTCATCTCTCCTGTTTTTTGCCGTAGATGTAGGCAATTCGGAAATAGTGAAGATGTTGATAGCCGCAGGAGCACCCGTTAATGCCGCGGATAATTTCGGTCTTAATGCATTGGCAAAGGCTGTACTGCAGAAAAAGCAGGAAATCGTGAAAATCCTGCTGGAATCCGGTGCGGCATCTTCCATTGATGGCGTTATTCATTCAGAGTGCTATGATGTCGTATATAATATTGTCAAGAGCGGTACGTCACAGGAATTGAAGGATCTGTACTCGAATGTAGACATTTTGTTAAATCCGACCGGCGAAACATCAAGTGTGAGAGAATTGGTGATGGAGTTAGAGCCAACCGACGAAATACGCAGATTGGTAGAACCCTATCTGAATCAATCAACGACAGAAAAACGAGATGCGCCGGCGAACGCTTCTCAGGAAGAAATGCTCTCAACTGAATCATTGTCTCCTGTTGAGCACGATAACAAGGCTTCTGAAAAAAAGCTTTTGGATCTTAATAAGGATGAGCAAGAACAAGCAGCAATCTACTGCTATATCGGTGGGGCTGTGCTGGTTCTGTTGGGTATCAGATGCTTCACAAAATCGTCGAAAAAGTTATTGTGCAAAAAACGTTAACTAAACCCGGTCGGTTTTATTGATTTGCAGATAAATATATACAAGAATTAGAACGATGTCAGAGTATTTTGTAGGAAAACCCGGAGAAAATCCAACGGGGCCTTTTACCGAGGATGCTGTGCGAAAGGGGCTGGCCGATGGCTCCTTCCCGCCGGAATCCAAAGCGTGGAAAGAGGGAATGGATTGCTGGAAAACGTTGGCAGAACTATTTGGCGGAGAGCAAGATGTCTCAATTGGTCCCGGCAACGCGGTTCAGGAGGTAGTTATTCCCATTGTTGAACCATTACCGAAAAACGCGAAAACCGTATCTGCCACTCCATCGGTGCCCGTGAAAAAAAAGCGGCGCGTCAGGAAGCGCTCCGTCAATGTCCCTCCTGCTGAGGCGCTTCCGGTGAGTCGTCGACTTTCCTCTTCGGGGCAGAATGCGCTTACGTTGGTTGGCTTTTTATTGATTCTGACCGGGATTTTCATCATCTGTATTCCGGATGTGCTCAATCAATATCTGCACTTATGGTGACGTGCTGTAAAACAGCTTGCTGCCGCATAATTGAATCCTGCCGGGGGAATCATCGGAAAATAAAAGACCCGTGCCCAGCCCGTGGAGGGTATCGGGCGCGTGGGTGCCGCACCATTCGGCCAGAGCGGTGAGCCCGATGTGGCTTTCCAGAGCGGAGTTAATCCACCAGCGGATGCTGCGTTGCTCTGCCAGATGGGCAAACTGCTCGGCGGCGGCCAGGCCTCCGTGCAGGGAGGGCTTGATGACGAGCGCCTGCGGCATGACGGTATCCAGAAAGCGCTCCGCATCACGGTGCGCGGCTATCAGGTCTTCATCGCAGGCGATACTGAGCGGAGCATGGCAGCAGAGTTCCCGCATTGCTGCCCATTGCCCGTGGCGGATAGGTTGTTCGATGCTGCTGACTCCGGCTGCGGCAAGGGCTTCCAGTTTCTGGAATGCCTCGGCAGGAGAAAAAGCACCGTTGGCATCCACGCGGATTTCGGCCTGCGGGAAAGCGGCATGCGCTTCACGCAGGAGGTTGATTTCCTCCTCAAAAGGCAGGGCTCCCACCTTCAGTTTCAGACAGGTGAAGCCGCGCTGAATCCCATCGGCCATGGCGGCCAGCATACGGTCGGCCGTATCCATCCAGATGAGGTGGTGAATGGTGATACCCGTTTCTCCTCGTGAAAAGGGACTGTCCCATCGGGGCTGTCCGGGATGCCGGATTTGTGCCAGAGCGCATTCCAGAGCAAAACGAATGGACGAGGGAATACTGCCCCCGGCGGGGATATTGCCCCGCTTCTCCGTCTCGCGGCACCATTGGTTCAGCTCTGCTTCCGTGGGCTGGGGCAGCAGCCCGGGCATGGTGCAGCACTCCCCGTAGCCGCTGCCGTTCTCCGTGCGGGCTTCAATGATGAAGGTGACACGCTCTGCGAGTGCGCCCCGAGAGGTCGCGGCCGGACGCCGGAAATGCAGCACCCGTTTCTGCCATTGAATCCGCATCAGGGCATTTTGGGGTATTTCGAGAAATCCGGCTTGCGTTTTTCCAGGAACGCGCGGGAGCCCTCATGAGCTTCATCGCACATGTAGAAGAGCATGGTAGCATCCCCGGCCAGCTCCTGAATGCCGGCCTGGCCATCCAGTTCAGCATTGAGCCCGGCCTTGATGAGCCGCAGGGCAATGGGAGAATGCTGCATCATTTCCTCTGCCCACTGCACATACTCGTCCTCCAGCTGCTCCTGTGGCACGACCTTGTTCACCAGCCCCATCTCCAGCGCTTCCTGTGCATTGTATTTGCGGCAGAGAAACCAGATTTCGCGTGTCTTCTTCTGTCCGATGCAGCGCGCCATGTACGAAGAGCCGAATCCGGCATCGAAGCTGCCCACTCGCGGACCGGTCTGACCGAAGATGGCATTTTCCGAGGCGATAGAGAGGTCACAGACCACATGCAGCACATGCCCGCCGCCGATGGCAAAGCCGTTCACGGCAGCAATGACGGGCTTGGGCAGGGAGCGAATCTGCTTCTGCACGTCCAGCACAGAGAGACGCGGGATACCGGATTCGTCCAGATAACCGCCGTGGCCTTTCACATTCATATCGCCCCCGGCGCAGAACGCAACCTTGCCCGCTCCGGTCAGCACCACCACGGAGACATCCTGCATCTCGCGGCAGAGACGGAGCGCATCACTCATCTCTGCCGTGGTCAGGGGGGTGAAAGCGTTGCGGTAGCGTTCGCGGTTGATGGTGATGCGGGCAATGCCGCCATGCTGTTCAAAGAGAATATCCTTGTATTCCTTAATCGTTGTCCATTCGCGTTTCATACTCAGATTGAGGCGTTGTTGTAAAACTTCTTCAGTAAATCAGCATCCTGCTGCGCATCGGTAAAGACCTCCAGCAACAGCGGTTGCGCGGCAGTCTCGTCCAGCAGGAATTCTATCCCCTCTGCCAGCTCTGCTTCGTTGCGGGCGGCGCGATAGCCGAATCCGCAGCTGCGAACCCAGGCTTCTGCCGTGGCATGGTGCGGGGCGTTCACCAGCGGGCTTTCCGGGGCTCCGATGGCGGAGAAAATGCCGCCGCATCCGTTGTTCAGCAGGAGAATGCGTACATTCGGCGCATTACTCGACATCCACAGCGCATTCATATCGTAGAAGAAGCTCAAATCCCCGCAAATCAGCAGTTGCAGGCGGTTATCCGCTCCGGCGAAGCCCAGAGCTGCTGAGACACAGCCCTCGATGCCGTTGACACCGCGATTGCACTCCACCTGTACCCCCTCTTTCAGCGGGAAGAGCTGGGCATAGCGCACGGCAGAGCTGTTGCCCAGATGCAGTACGGCATTATCCGGCAACGCGGCCAATGCAGCACCCACTGCCGTCATGCCGCAGAACGGACCGTCAAACGCCGGCGACTCCGCTGCCCAGCGAGCCGTAAATTCTTCATCTCCCTCTTCAGCAAAGGCGGCCAGCAGTTCCCAAATTTCATCGGCAGCACCCTCGATGCAGCGGGTGAGGGCGCAAAAGGTGTCGCAGACCTCGCCATCACGGCTGATGTGCCAGTGCTCCTTAGGGGGATGATTGCGCAGCAGTTGTTTGAGCCGTTTGGAGACGATGCAGCCCCCCACGGTGATGAGTAAATCCGGTGCCATCCCCTCCGTCCCTCTGCACAGCAAGGTATCCGGTCGTGCACAGAGCAGGGGGGTATTGCTCAGCTGTTCTCCCACGGTCGCGAATTGCTTTTCCGTAATCAGCGCAGGCGGTATGGCTGCACCCTGCGGCAGCTGGCCCACCAGAATCATGCGGCGCGGCAGTTGTGCCACGATATCCAGCAGCTCATCTTCATCGTCTGCCGTCATGCACGACAGCTCCGTGCGGCGAATGACTCGCGGCTCCGGCAACGCTTCTTCCGTGGTGGTGAACAGCGGCTCACTCAGCGGGATATTCAGCTGTACCGGGCCGCCGGAGCGATGCCGAAGCTCCAGCAGCGCTTCATTGATGATGCGGTTGACCTCCCAATCGTTCCCCTCTCCCTCCGGCAGATGGTGAGCGGCGCGTACCAACCCGCCGAACACTCCCGGCTGAGGAAGCGTTTGCCCATCCTGCTGACCAATCCAGGCAGCAGGACGATCCGCCGTCAGTATCAGAAGCGGGATATGGCGGTAGTACGCCTCCGCCACAGCCGGATGCAGATTCAGCACGGCAGAGCCGGAGGTGACGCATACAGCCACGGCATCCTGCACCTGAGCGGCCCATCCCAGAGCGACAAATCCGGCGCTGCGTTCATCAACCACCGTGCGGCATTCGAGCCCCGCTGCTTCCAGCGTCATTGCAATCGGTGCGTTGCGGCTTCCCGGGCTCACGACACAGCGGGTTACCCCATGTGCTTTCATTAGTGCTGCCAGCTCGCGCAGTTCTCTTTTGGCGCTCATTCCTGCCATAACGCACAACATGGTATCACACTTGCCTCCGCTCGGCAAGGAAAACCCCTCTTGCAGAAGCGCTGCCGATAACAAAACATCCGCTGAGTCAAATGACCTCAGCGGATGGAAAAATGGCGTGCCTGCTGTACTTCAGTTGGTGGCACCCGCCGACGCTTTTGTGGCTTTGCTGAGCACCCTGCCCAAAGCCTGATTCATGGGAAGAGATTCGTAGCAATTGGCCTGAGCTATCTGCACAATCGATACCAGGAAGTTGTGTACTGTTTCCTGCACCTCCTGTTCATTGATGGCGGATTTCACCAGCTTTTCCTGCTCTTTGCTCAGGGCAGGGTAGCTGTCGGCCTGCATCTGTAATTCCTGCATTCTGGTGGCAATCTCCTGCACCTTGACGGCGGCGGCATCTGCCGTGTTCCGGTCTTTCACGGAATCCAATGTCCCGGTCAGTTCCCGGAGTACCTCCAGTATGTTGCGGGTGAGTTGCAGATGCTGCTGAGCCTGCTCCGTCATCTCTACTGCAGGAGCAGGAGTCGTAGTAGGAGCAACGGCTGCGTCCTGGGCAATCAGAGGTGTGCTCAGCAGAGCGGCGATAAGAACGGCGGTGGTCTTCATGATGCGGCAGAAATTGCTTAGGATAACCTGATGGTTAACTCAGCTGAATAGTATCTTTTTTTTTGTGTGAAGTCAATGCTGCAATGGGATAAATCTGACATCTTGCGATTTTTTTTCATAAAATACTTGTATCATACCCTTTATATTTTCGTAATGCCGTGAAAGAAAGAAGTGTGGTCATTCGTAAGAGTGGGATGCAGTTTCCGGGAGATGGACGAAATTGCAGTTTTGTGATAGAGACCACACCAGTCCCAAATCTTGAGAAGAGAGCTCGACAAATTCCCCTTTATCAGGATGAGCGGGCATTTTTTGATACTGTTGATATATCCATGTTTACAAAATCTTTGGGATATGTGTGGATGGAGTTAGGTAAAAGGAGGAAAACGGCTTGCCTTTTTTTTCAAAAATATTAGAATACAGCTGTTTACAGGCTTATGAAAACAGTTGTGAAAAATAAAATGTGGAAATCTCTGGTTTTACTGATGGGCACAGCCGCCTGTGCCTGTGCTGATGAGTATGATGAATGGGAGGCTGAATATCCTATACATTCTGCGGCAGGAACGATAGTTTCGTATGATGATGCCGAAGCGCAGGTGGTCAAGGATAAGGCTTTGCAGACGATTCGCTCGGCAAAGGAGGTGAATGTTCTGACGGACTTTGGTCAATCTCCTTTGCACATGTGTCGGTTTGATGAGGAGATTGCTGCTGCTCTCTTGGAAAAAGGAGTCGATGTCAACATTCGCGACAAATGGGGACAGACGGCTCTTCATCTGGCATCCGGAAGGGGAGTAGAGGAATTGATGGAGCTGTATATCAGGTCGGGTGCTCATATCGGTTACAGAAATATTTTCGGTGAATCTGCAAAGGAGATAGCAATGAGTTTCTGTATGGAAGGAGATGAAGCATATAAGTCGGAAATGGAGGAGCTTTTTGCCATGGCTGAAAAGGATGAGGCCTACACAGCCTTGCACGCCGCTGCGGAGCAGGGAAATGTGAATGAACTCATCCGTCTCCTCGCCGACGGTGCAGATAAGGCTGCCGAGGATATGTACGGTGAAACTCCGCTGCACAAGGCTGCGGCAACGGCAAGCTGCGCTGCAGCTGCGATACTTATTCAGAATGGAGCATCCGTATCGGCAGAAGACATGGATGGCAGAACGCCTCTGCATCTGGCGGCAAGGGCAGACAGCAAAACATTGGAGCTGCTGCTGAAGAACGGTTCGAATGTAGCAGCTAAAGACGCGTTTGGCATGAGCCCGCTGCATTTGGCTGCGGCGAATAATAATGTGAAAACTGTTCGGTTGTTGGTGCAAGCCGGGGCGAACATGAGTGACATGGATGAATGCGGGCGTACCCCGCTTCATGTGGCGGCGATGAATTGTAGTGTTGCGGCGGTGGAGGTACTGCTGGAGTTGGGTGCTGATAAAACACTTCGCAACGCCAATGGGGAAACGGCCTACATGTTGATTCCCGGCAATTGTGATGATCAGGAACTGAAAGCGTTGTTGTATTGTGAGGATGAGTAAAATCATATGCTATCAAGTTTGTCAGGGTAAAATCACGTGCGGGTAACGCCGCAAGTTTTCTTCATTGATTACGCCCGGGTACTAATGAAAACACCGCCGCAATCCGAGAGGATGCGGCGGTAAATATGTACGACCGACGCGATATGCGCACTGCGGTGAAAGTCCGCGAGGAGCCGCG
>CAYYKC010000015.1:0-31301 GCA_964471605.1 uncultured Akkermansia sp.
ACCGTGTATTTTCGGCGTGAGAGCATGACACGAACTTTCTAATGCGTCTGCCCTGGCAGATGCTGCCGTATTCATGCAGCATCTGCCGTAAAAATGGTAATGAGATTCGTTTTACTTGAGCTTGATGGACGGCTTCTTCACATCAACGGACGGACGGTTTATTTCCACGCCTTTTTCTGTCACGTTGACGGAGGGTTTGGTCACATCGACGGAGGGCTTCTGGATGTCGAGCTCAGGCTTCTTGAATTCCGGGGTCTCGGGCTTTTCGATAGTGGGCATCTCGATGGAGGGCTTCTGCACGTCTACGGAGGGTTTGGTGATTTCAACGCCCTTTTCCGTGGCCTTGACGGTGGGCTTATTCACCTTGACGGAACCGGTCTTGACTTTGGGCTTCATGGAGCTGAGGTCGAGAGCAGAAACTGAGGGAAGAGCAACGCAGAGAGCGGCACAGATAGCTATGATGGCTTTGTTCATGATCAAATTAGTCTTAACGGTTATTTGCGGTGTCAGTATAACTGATAGCCGTGGTTAAAACAAGTACAAATGTCGTCAACATATCATCAGTTCACCCGAATGGTGCTTCTGCCGGGATGGTGACTGCTGCGGTATTTATCCGTACGCTCCAGGCGCTTTTTTCCTGCGCTCTCTTCGGGGATGATGCTTCCCATGTATGGCAATAATTTCTTCATTATCAGTATGTTCCCATCACCTGTAATGTGAACGCGGTCTTTCCATCGGATATCTTTCACCTTGCCGTCCGGCATCGTGGCTCGGTGCATGTATTTTCCCTGCCTGTCTGCCAGCAGGGGGCGGGTATCGATGAATCCCAGCTTGTAGTGCTTGCAGGTGCGATGCATGATGTCGGTTATTTTGAGCAGTTGGGAATTGAGAGGCTCTTCGTCCATAACCGGGGGCCCCATGAAAATGAGACGGGCGTGGTACTTCTGGCAGAGCCTTGCAATTTCCATCAGCTTGTAGGTATAGGCTTTCAGCCATTCCTTGGAGCAGGGCTCACCCAGTCCCGTTTTCCCGTATATTCCCTGCGGATCATTAGTTCCGACCCACATCACGACGATGTGGGGGCGGTGTTGTTGCAGGTTCTCTTCCAGAACTTTCGGCCAGTTGTAGAAATCCGGGCGGCTCAGCCCCGTGGAACGCTTGCCGATGGGAATGAGGGTGATGTTTTCATAACCACTCATAGCCTTCTGCATCTGTGGACCAAGGGCTTCCATGAGCGAATCGCCCGTGAGTAGAATGCGGATGGGCATGGCGGCCTTTCCGCTACCACCGCATTCCAGATGCATGGCGCACAGCGGAACGGACAGGAATAACAGCACCGAAAGCAGAATACAGAACGGAAGGCGCTTCATCGTTTTCCGGGAGCGTATTTGATGGTTATATCCAGAGGTGCACGCCCGGGGCGGGCTGCCTCTTTTGCGCCGAGCCGTTTTTCCGGGTGGTTGTTGCGGAACTCGGCAATGCTTTGTTCCAGAACGGGCAGCAGTTGTTCAATAACAAGCTTGTTGCCTATGGGGGAAAGATGCTCTTTGTCCTTGGCTCTCAGACGGATGGTATTCCCTCTGCTATCTGTCATATAGGTGCGGAACTTTCCGTTTTCATCTCCCAGAATGGGGACGGTATCGAAAAAGCGTATACCATGTTCATCACAGCCGTCTCGCTGTGCCTGTGCCGTCTGTGCCAGAATGCTCGCGTAGCGACTTCCCATGGGCGGCAGCCCGACCCATATCATATCACAGTTGTAGCGCCGTCCGATTTCAAACAATTCGGCCATCTTGGTGCGGTAGGCTGACCTCCATGCCTCTCCTGAATTAGGGTAGATGTTGCGTCCGCCCTTTTTGATAGGCATGCCATCATTCGCTCCCATGAAGAAAACGATGATATCCGGGCGAGTTGCGGCAACCGCATTTTCCATGTTTTCCGGCCAGTTGAAGTATTCCGGTCTGGTCAAACCGGTGGAATATTTTGCCGTCAGGATGAAGTGAAGCCCCTTACGGTGACGCAGAGAACGATGCATGGCCGGCCCCAAATCCTCCATGAGAGAATCCCCCAGCAACATGATGCGGCAGTGAACCGGCGCTTGCTCGTTCTCGCGGCAGATGTCAGACGATGTGCGTTCCTGTACGGTGGTTTGTTCCGGCTGCGGAGCAGGGGGCAGAGGGGGCTGCGGTTCAGGAACAGGTGGCGGCATGGGAGACTCTGTCGGCGTGGAAGGCTCTGTCGGCGTGGGGGGGGCAGGTGTCTCTTCTGCTTTTTTTGCGGCGTCCGGCAGCAGAAAATCAGCTGTCGGTTCGGCGATTAACTCGGCCGGAATCAGGGTGCTTTCCTTTTTGGGAAGCACGCTCCTGAACTCATTGAGCTGCCGGAGTGCAGGTACGCGCACATAGACAATTTTCGGCTTTGGTGGTGGCGGGGGGAGTACTTCTTTACTATTGCCTCCCAGCTGTGGGAGTTGTCGGGAGATGGTAGAGAACAGTTTCCTTTCAGCGTGGTATAGATAGGGGAGGTGTGTGCTGTATGCCGCTTGCTTCATCGCTTCTGCCAGCCCGGCCTGTCGGGGATGGTTGCTTTCAAATTGTTCGCAGTATTCATCAATGTTCTGCAAACCCAGAATGAGAGCCGCCATGCAGGTGCCCAGACATATCTTCAGAGAGTTCGGAAGCTTGAAACGCATGGCTTATCAGAAATTGAAATAGATGAAAGGAAGCACTCCTTCCGGTCCGATACTCAGAATGATACCCCCCAGTAAGCCGATGATAATGGCCTGAACCGGCCATGGAAGCCTGCTCTGAATCCCGGTGAATGCGCGGAAGCATGCCGGCCCAGTCCACTGCATGAAGAGCCCAAGCGCGATAATCAGCACCGCCATGGACGGAATGGGCGCTCCCTCGTGCGCGGAGACAACAGCCTTCAGGACATGTTGGGCTTCATCAAGGTTTTTTGCGCGGAAGAACACCCAGAGCAGGGTGACAAAATGGAAGGTCACCAGCCAGGAGAGTACGCTCAGGAATCTCCGGTGACGAGATGTTGTTGAGAAATTGAGCCTCTTTTTCAACTGTCCGAATGCGTGGACAATCACGAGTCCGATGCCGTGGAAGAAACCCCAGATGAGGAAATTGATGCTGTTACCGTGCCAGATACCGCCGATGACCATGGTGACGGTGAGGTTGACATAGCGATTGCCCCGGCGGTTTCCCCCAAGAGGTATATACAGATAATCCCGCAACCAACGGGAGAGCGATATGTGCCAGCGGTGCCAGAACTCCTGCAGATTGAGGGAACGGTAGGGAGAATCAAAGTTTTGCGGCAGTCGGAATCCCATGAGCCGTCCTATGCCTATGGCCAAATCGGAGTACCCAGAAAAATCCAGAAAAATCTGAATGGAGTAGGCATAGATTCCCACCAGCGCTGCTCCGGAAGCATAGCCCTCAGGGTCACGGAAGAACGGGTCTACCACGTGTTGCGATAGATAGGTGGCTAAAGCAACTTTTTTAAATAAACCGCAGAGAATAAGAGTCATACCCTCATTAAATCCGCATTGGTCACCCGCTTGTCGCTCCAGCTGGGGGAAAAAGTCCTGTTCCCGCATGATGGGACCGGCCATGATGGTGGGGAAAAAGGCAACGTAGGCCAGAACATCGGCAAAGGAGCGTGCCGGGCGGTCCGGGTTGCGGAAGTGGTCAATGACGTAGGAAAGCCCCTGGAAGGTATAGAACGAAAGGCCTGCCGGCAGCACGATGTCTCCGGCTCCTGATTCCAGCAGCCAATGCCTGAGAGGGGAGTCTTGCCCCAGGCAATCGTTGAACCACAGGAAAAACGATTCCGCATATTTGAAGAAAGCCAGTGTCAGCACGTGGATGCCGACATCAACAGCAACGATGAGCCTTCGCGTCAAACCGTGAGATGTCCTACCCAGTAGCGCTGCGCTACCCCAGTTGAGAAAAGCCACGCAGAACAGCAGAATCAGGTACTCCACCCCCAGATTACCGTAGAAGAAAAGACTTGCGGCAATCAGAAAATACTTGTAAACCGCAGGACGGGAACGCAGCAACCACCCGATGCAGAGAACCGGGAGGAAGAAGAGAACAAAGCTGGTGGTGACAAAGTTCAAGAGAGAGAATTCCGCTGCGTTTTGCAGGGCAACGAAAGACTATCATAATGTCGCATATCTTCAAGCTTTTTCTTTCTTTATTTGTGTTCTGCGGATAGGAAGAAGTTGATTTCTCTTGCCAGACTGCGGGATGTGGGGTAGACTAGCGCCCATGCAGAGAGAAGCAATGGAACAGAGCCTGGGCTATGTGTTTACGGACGAAAGCTGGCTGAAGCAGGCTTTCACCCATCCCAGCTCTGATCAGAAACGCAGCACGAATCTCGCCTATGAACGTCTTGAATTTCTGGGCGATGCCGTGCTTGAACTGGTGGTTAGCCGCGAGCTTTTCTCTCGTTTTCCCAAGGCAGATGAGGGCCTGCTGACCAAAATGAGAGCAGCCATCGTGAGCCGTCAGCACCTGGCGAGCATCTGTGAGCGCCTCGGCTGGGGAGAACATCTCATCCTGAGCCCTCAGCTGGAAAAGAACGGCGGGCGCAAGGCTCTTTCCATTCTGGCCAATACCTTTGAAAGCGTTATTGGAGCGGTCATGATGGATTCCAACTACAACGCCGCCCGCAAGGTTTCTCTGGCTCTTCTGGCGGAAAGTCTTGATAATGCACAGAATCTGTTGGAAGTTAATTCCAAGGGGGGTCTGCTGGAAACCCTGCAGGCCATCAACTGCGAAGGCCCGGAGTATGTCGTGGAATTGGTGAATCCCGAGCAGCCTGCCGGCCCCTTCAAGGCTACGGTGAACTGGAATGGCATGGAACTGGGGCGCGGCGAGGGTCCCAGCAAGCGGCGTGCTCAGATCGCCGCCGCCGCCAATGCGCTGAAGCTGCGTCTCTGGGAGCAGGGAAAGTGACCACTTATTTTTCCACCTCGCCGTAGAGGGTGAAGCCGGTGCATTCCGTGATGCGCACCGGGACGATGCTGCCGATTTCGGCAGAACCACCGGGAATGATGACGGGTTTGTTCTGGGAGGTGCGTCCCTGGAGGCGCTCCGGGTTGTTCTTGCTGGGCCCCTCTACCAGAATGGTCTGCTGCGACCCCACAAGGGCGAGGTTGCGGGCAGTGGCAATGCGGTTGACTACCTCCAGCAAATCATGGTTACGTTCTTCCTTGACACGCAGGCAAATCTGGTTGTCCATGGCGGCGGCCACGGTGTCGCGGCGGGGGGAGTACTGGAAGATGAAGGCGTTATCGAACTGAATACGCTCCACGGCGGCCTTGGTCTGGGCGTAATCCTCATCCGTTTCACCCGGGAAGCCGACGATGATATCGGTGGTGATAGCCAGATCCGGGCGGGCTTCGCGCATGGCTTCGCAGAGCTTGAGGTATTTCTCGTTCTTGTAGGGGCGGCGCATGAGTTGGAGGATGCGATCGCTGCCGCTCTGCATGGGGAAATGGATGTGGCTGCACAGCTTGGGCAGGTAGGTGTAGGCATTCACCAAATCCTGACGGAAGCCGATGGGATGGGGTGAGGTGAAGCGGATGCGCTCCAACCCGTCAATTTCGTGTAAATCCTCCAGCAGACGCACAAAGGCTGAGCGACCGTTGACAGCGGGTTCATCCTTGCCGTATCGGTTCACAATCTGTCCCAGCAGGGTGACTTCTTTGATACCGTTCTGCACCAGTCCACGGACTTCCTGAATGATATCCGCAGCCGGGCGGCTGCATTCCTCACCACGGGTGCTGGGGACGATGCAGTAAGAGCAGCGCATCTCACAGCCCTGCATGATGGAGACAAAGGCGGTGCAGCTGCCGGTGGTGGGCAGGTGGTCACGGATGGCATTCTGGAAGCCGTCTTCATGCTCCGTGGCACAGATGTGCGCCCCGCGCCGAAGCGGCTCGGTAATGCCTTGCCCCAGACGGCTGCGCAGCAGGCGGTTGCAGATGCGGTACACATTGTGGTACTGGCGGGTGCCGGTGACAACATCCACTCGAGGCACTTCACGGAAGATGGAAGCCCCTCGGCTCTGGCTCATGCAGCCCATGAAACCGTATACTACCCAGGGCTTGGCGGTGGGGCGTGCGCAGAGCAGTCCCATTTTGCCGAGTGCTTTCAGCTCTGCTTTTTCTCGAACGGAACAGGTGTTGATGAGGATGATGTCGGCCGCGCTTTCATCCGTAGTCAGTTCATAGCCGCCGGCCAGAAACATGCTGAGCACCTGTTCGGTGTCGCGCTCGTTCATCTGGCAACCGTAGGTCTTAATCAGTACACTGGGCATAGTAGAAGAGATTCTGCGCGCAGAGGGTAGCATGCAGCATGGCTGATTGCAAGCTTATTCCGTGTGTGCTACAGGTTTTGCACCAGCCCGATGTAATAGGCGGGGGTAGCTGTTGTCAAGTCTCCGATGAGCCAAATGAAGGGACGATTGAAACTGATTTTTGTGGCGGCATTATCCACTCCTGCCTGTTGTCCATTTGTCCTGTGTTCGTGAGTGAGCGTGATGCCGATTTTCTCCGGCATGGTATCCAGTCCTAGTTTTCTGTCAGTGAACGTCCAATTTTTTTCGGTGATGTCAAATAATTTACCAAGTCCCATACGGGTGAGCAGAGATTCCAGATTGTGAGTCGGGGGTGACCATCTCATTTGCGGAAGCTCAACACAGCAATCAGTCGGTGTCGCAGCGGCCAGGGCATTGCGAATCTCTCCCAGTTTTTCCGCTGTGAGTTCTGCCGCCATTTTTGCAGCGGGTAGTGTGGGTAGTATGGCAACAAACGCAGTAGGTTCTCCGGCCTGGTGAGAATTGGGGCGTAACAGCAATGCCACCGCTTCCCAATCTCCGTTGGCATCTTTTGCATAACGTACATTTGCTCGCAGGCGCAACATGCAGATTTTGGGGAGAGCGCCGTTTGCATTCTCAAACTCGGAGATAATGGAGTTTGATGCGAGAAACGGTGATTGAAATTTGGGGGTGAAATCGGCGTGTAGTCCAACGACAAATTTCGTATTTACAGAAAGAAAGTTACTGCCAACGAGAACGCCTGACGTTTCATCATCTGTTAATCCCAGAGCACCGTTGAAGAGACTCATGGCGATGGGAAAGTCAGAACGGAACGGAAGTCTCATGATGCCATCATTTCTGCTTTCTGTAACATAAGGCAGATCTGCATCAGCTGCCGGAGTTACGTTCATATTCGGGAAAACCGTGTGCTCTATTGAGTTGCCGGATATGTTCAGTTTATCAATATCCTGTTGAATGGGAGGTTCTCCCAGTTCCCGCAGCGTCAGCAAAGCTTCTCGGACGAGGAAAGGACAGACAAGCCAGGAAGCGCCCTGTTCTTTTTCCATGGCGGCTTGAAGCAGCCGGATTCCAAAGGAGTCGGTTTGTGAGCCGCCCTCAGGGATGGAAATGGTTAACGGACGCTCCGTCAGAATGCCGGTTTCCTTGTCCAGCAGATAGTGAGCTCCCAGCCCGGCACAGATGCCGAGACAGGCGATAATGAATGCTATTCTTATTTTTTCAACCATCAGCTGTAGAGAGAAAGTTCTTCATTCAGTTTGGGACAGGGCGCGACGCAGTACCTGCTTCCCAGCTCCATGGTCAGACGATTGCCCAGTGAATTGCGGAACGTCATGTGTACCGGCACCTTGCCGGGATATTTTTGGAGAATTTCCTTGATGAGGGTAATATCTCCCGCATCGTGGCGAGCGGTGTTGAGCGTGATATTGTAGAATTGCGGAGCTTTGCCCCCACGACGCTTGGGTGTACCATTCCCCCCGCCTATCAGCTCCAGATTGTTGGCGGAAACCCTCTTGCCGCCTGTTTTTTCATCCTCAGAGATGCGGGCGCGGAATTGAACAAAGCTGCCGATCTCCAGCAGTCCCTCCTGTTCGGCTGCTTTGTTGTATGAGTCGCCCCACAGCATGGCTTCCGTACTGCCGGTGAAGTCTTCCACTGTGATAATGGCAAACTTCTGCCCATTGTTCTTGCTTACCTTGATAGCCACGGCGCGGAGCATGCCGGCCATGTCTTTTGTACCGCGTATTTCTTCCCCCGTGAGGTCGGACAGGGTGCCGATGGGCAGGAACTTCGGCGTATCAATGATGCCGCGCATGCTGTCCAGCGGGTTACCGGTGAAGTAGGCTCCCGTCAGGAACTTTTCTTCATCAAGACGCTTATCTTTGGGCCATTCCTGGAGGATGGCCTGCTGTTCCGGCACCACGGCGGCAGAGGTCATGTCGAAGAGAGCCATCTGTCCCACTTCATTGTCCTTGTGAACGGTGGCTGCCCCATTGAGGCACTGCTCAATGCTGTCAAAAATTTGGGCGCGGCACACATGCATCCAGTCGAAAGCACCGCACTGCACCAGCACTTCTATCTGGTTGCGTCGCACATTCTGCGGGGGAATGCGATAGCAGAAATCCTCCAGACTCTTGTACGGCCCGTTCTTTTCGCGCTCCTCCACAATCACTTTCACTGTTTCGGAGCTCATACTCTTGACGGAGGCCAGCCCGAATCGCACGGCCAGATGTCCGTTCGGCATGGTTTCCGGTCGGAACTTCACGGCAGAATGGTTCACACAGGGCCCCAGTACCTCGATGCCCATGCGGTTGGCTTCCTGAATGAAAACACCGATTTTTTCGTTGGTGGATTCATTGGACATGAGCCCGCAGAGGAATTCCACCGGGTAATGCGCTTTCAGGTAGGCCGTCCAGTAGGAGATGTGACCGTAGCAGGCGGAGTGTGATTTGTTGAAGCCGTAGCCTGCGAACTTCTGAATCTTATCGAAAATGGCGTTGGCGGTGGCTTCGTCAATCTGGTTGACCTCCCAGCAGCCTTTCACGAATCGGCGGCGCTGTTCCGCCATTTCCTGCATGTCCTTATGACCCATAGCGCGGCGCAGCAGGTCAGCACCGCCGAGGGTATAGCCTGCCAGCAGCTTGGCGGCGGCCTGCACCTGTTCCTGGTAAATCATCACGCCGTAGGTGAGACCGGAAACCGTCTCCAGCAGGGGATGCTCGTATTCTGCCTGCTTGAGCCCTTTCTTCACGGCAATCATATCGTCCATGAACTGCATGGCACCGGGGCGGTACAGGGCGAGCAGGGCGATGATATCTTCAATATTGTCAATACCGTAGCGTCGGCAGGTATCCACCATGCCTCCGGATTCCAGCTGGAACACGCCCATGGTGTCGCCTCGGTTCAGAAGTGCGTATGTCTCTGCATCACAGATATCAACCGCATCATAGCGGAATCCCGGCACGCGGTCACGCACATAGTTCTCCGCATCCTTCATCACGGTGAGGGTTTTGAGCCCCAGGAAGTCCATCTTGAGCAGTCCCGCATTGTAAATGGCGCCCATATCGCATTGCGCCACCACTTCACCCTGCGGATTGCTCAAATCATCACGCGTGAGCGCCACATATTCGTCCAGCGGTCGGTCACCAATCACCACACCGGCGGCGTGCATGCCGACGTTGCGGATAGTTCCTTCCAGCTTGAGGGCGTATTTCCAGACCTCGTTATAGGTATCATCCTGTTCCACCAGCGTGCGGAGGTCCTCGTTGGATGCGTAACTCTTCTCCAGTGTCACACCGGGGCCGCTTTCGATGAGCTTGGCAATCTTATCGCTGTCGGCGTAGCTGAGGTCGAGCACTCGTGCCACGTCCTTGATGACGGATTTGGCACCCATGGTACCGTAGGTGATGATGTGGGTCACGGCGCGCTCACCGTATTTCCGGCGTACGTATTCAATCACCTCCGGGCGGCGGCTCTGGCAGAAGTCGATATCAATATCCGGCGGGCTGACGCGTTCCGGGTTGAGGAATCGCTCGAAAATCAGGTTGAAAGCGTAGGGGTCGATGTTGGTAATCTTCATGCAATACGCCACCAGCGAACCTGCGGCGGAGCCACGCCCCGGCCCCACGGGGATATCGTGGTCTTTGGCCCAGTTGATGAAGTCTGCGGTGATGAGGAAGTAGCTGGGGAAGCGCAGCTGGTTGATGATGCTCAATTCGTAGTCCAATCGGGCGCGCAGCTCCTTGTCATTTTCCGCGCGTTCCTTGCCGTAGCGCTCCGCGAGGCCCTCGTAACAGACTTTACGCAGATATTCCTCACGCGTGGAGCCGTCCTCCGGCGCGAACTCGGGGTAACGCTCGGTGGAGGTGGAGTCCAGCTTGATGGAGGTGTTGCAGCGCTCGGCAATGACGTTGGTGTTCTCGTAAGCGTCCGGGTATTCCGGGAAGAGTTGGCGCATTTCCTCCTCGCTCTTGAAGTAGACGCTGCGGGGGTAGCGCATGCGCTTGCCGTCCATGCGCTTGTTGCCCGTACCCACACAGATGAAGATGTCGTGGGCATCATGGTCGGATTCATTGAGGAAGTGGGCATCGTTGGTCACCACCAGCGGGATATCATGCTTGCGGGCAAGACGCACCAGCTCCGGGGTACAGCGGCGTTCGTCCTCCAGTTCGTGGTCCTGCAATTCGACAAAGAGGTTGTTCTTGCCATAGATGTCCACCAGCTTCAGTAGCTCTTCCTCGGCCTTTTCCGGTTCATCTTTCAGAATCCACTCCTGCATGGGGCCGGAGACACAGCCTGTGAGACAGATGAGCCCTTCGCTGAACTCACGCAGGGTGTCATAGTCGATGCGCGGTTTATAGTAGAAACCGTCCAGATGACCACGGGAAACGATTTTGATGAGGTTTTCCCAGCCGATGTTGTTCTCGCAGAGCAGCACCAGGTGGCAGTATTTATTGCGTCCGGGAATCTGTTTTTTGACATCCAGCGGCGTGGGTGCCACATACACCTCGCAGCCCAGAATCGGCTTGAAAATCGGTTTCGGTTCTTCCGGATGTTCCTTGTTCCATGCCAGCACGTTTTTGTTGTGCTTTTTGACGTTTACCATGAACTCAATGGCAGCAAAAACATTACCGTGGTCGGTTACGGCAACGGAGTTCATCCCCAGTTCAACACATTTCTTGATAAGATCCTTCGTGTGAATCATACCGTCGAGCAGGGAGTATTCCGTATGTACGTGCAGATGAGTGAAAGCCATGGCGTGTGCGCGAAGTATACACCAAAAGCGCTGCCAAGTCAGCAGAAAAATGACTCATGGACAACTTTCGCATGGCTTTGCTCTTGAAGAATGCGGCATCGGGTGTTAAAGTGGGGGCATGAACGTGCTGAACCACGAAAGCCCCTCTCGAGCCTGGGTGGAGGTAGATCTGGAAGCCATCGCGCACAATCTCGACATTGCCCGTCAGGCGCTGCCGGATACGGAGTTGATGCCTGTTATCAAGGCAGGGGCATACGGACACGGCCTCGAACCGGTAGCCCGCCGTCTGGATAGCCACGGTATTGCTTTTTTCGGCGTGGCCAACGCGGGGGAGGCGCGGCGGATCAGTCGTGCCGGGATTCGCACCAAGCCGTTCATTCTGGGGCCCTCTTTTCCTGAGGAGCGGGAAGAAATTGTCCTCAATAACTGGTGCTGCACTATTTCCACGGTGGAGGAAGCCGCTCATTTCCAGCAACTTGCTGCCATGTATGATAAGACCTTCCTGGTGCATGTGGCGGTGGATACAGGCATGGGTCGCGAAGGCTTCCTGCCGGAGCAGCTGGCTGGTATGGTGCCGCAGGTGAAAGCCATGCCGAATCTCAAGGTGGATGGCGTGATGTCGCATTTCCCCTCAGCTGATGAGGATGTGCCCTTTACGCAGAACGAGATAGAACTCTTTAACCGCTGCATCGAAACCCTGCAGCCGCATTTCCGCCTGCGCTATCGCCATATTGCCGCCAGTGCAGGGGAACTGGGCTATGAAATTCCCGCCGCGAATCTGGCACGCCCCGGGCTTCTGCTCTATGGAGTAGCCCCCATGGCTTCTATTTATGACGGGGTGTTGCGCCCCACGCTCAAGCTTTCTTCCCGTGTGTCGCTGGTGCGCGAGTTGCCCGCCGGACACGGAGTTTCGTATGGACGGACGCATGTTACCTCTGCCCCTGCACGGGTGGCCACCATCGGTATAGGATATGCGGACGGCTGGAATCGCCACCTTTCGGGTAAAGGAGTGCGTGTATATATCAATGGACACTACTGTCCCATGCTCGGCAGAGTAACCATGGATCAGATAATGGCTGACGTGACCCATGTGCCTTTCGTACAGCCCGGCGATGAAGTCGAACTGATAGGCCCGCATATCCCCGTAACGGAGATTGCAACTCTGGCCGATACAATACCTTGGGAAATACTCACCGGGCTTGGCCCGAGGCTGCCTCGGGTGTATCGCTGACGGACTGCGGTTGAGAGCAAATATCGCTGATTTTGCACAGGCTGCACCGATGCCTAAGGTGGGGATGAGCGCCCCGGTCATGGCGATGCTGGCAGGTAGGTCTATGCCTATCGCAAGGATGGCAGCTAAGGGATAGGCGTAGTATCGGTGCCGGGAGTGCCGATGACGGCAGATGTGGCATCCGGTTTAAATGCCTGACGGACGGTCACTTTTTTGGCTTGTATGGGCAGGGATGTCAGATAACGGTCTGTGACTCTGAATCGCTCCGGCTTTTCTGTTTCACGTCCGGGGATGTCGTGGTATAGCTCGATGAATACTTCACGCGGGTGCGAGTCGGTCAATTCAAACCCTGATTTGGGGGCTTGATAGAGAATGCTGTTGATGAGGACTCCCCGTTGTATGCCTCGACCCTTTCCCAAATAGCCGCAGGCGTAGAATTTATCCTCCACCTGCCGGATATCCTGAATGGGTGTATGCAGTACCAGGACTTCATCTGCCACCAGAGCACGGCGCGCAGCGTACTGGTTAACAGTGCTGATGCAGTTGCTCAGTAGTAGTGCTGACAACAGTAGTACAGTGTATAATCCCTTTATATAGAGCAGGTGCGAAATATCCCCGGCACACATTGGGTGTGCCGGGGATGTAAAAATGGAATATCTGTCAGGACTGCTCGCCGGACATGGCCTGCTGAATGAGAGCCTCGATTTCGGCGGCTTTCTTCTTCAGGTTCATGAATTCCTTGAGAGCCTCCGGCAGCTTGCGAATGGCGGCAAACTGGCGGGCGGCATCCTTGGCCGGGCAGGCGGGAGCCCCCCAGTAGGCCTGACCTCCATCCAGACTGGACATAACACCCGTGCGGGCGGCCAGCACAGCCTTATCACCAACGGAAAGGTGACCACCCAGACCAACCTGTGCCGCAATGGTCACATAGTTTCCGATAGTGGTGGAACCGGCCGCTCCGCTCTGCGCACAGATGACGGTGTGTTTGCCTATGGTGCAGTTGTGACCAATCTGGACAAGGTTATCAATCTTGGAGCCTTCGCCGATAACGGTTCGTCCGAAACGCGCACGGTCGATGGTGGTGTTGGCACCGATGTCTACATTATCCTCCAGCACGACGATGCCCACCTGATCGATGGTGTCGTAGCGCCCGGTTTCCGGATTGAGCAGGAAGCCGAAGCCATCGCCGCCGATGACGGCACCGGGCTGGATGACAACCTTGTTGCCGATGATGCAGCGCTCGCGCACCACAACACGGGCATAGAACTTGCAGTTTTCACCGATTTCCACGCCTTTACCGATGACACAACCGGGTCCGATATCAGTGCCGTCACCTATACTGACACCCGCCTCAATGACAGCATTGGGACCAATGCAGACTTTCTCCGGGTTCAGTTTGGCAGAGGGGTCAACCACAGCCGTGGGGTGAATACCGGGAGTGAACTCGGTCACAGCTTTCATGAAATGGCCTACCAGTGCATTGAAGGCAAGGGAGGGGTTTTCCACTTCGATATAAGCCGGGCCTTCCGGGTACTGCGGCAGTGCGGGGGGGACCAGCACGGCAGATGCCTTGGTAGTAAGGAAATCCTGGAAATACTTTTCGTTGCCCAGAAAGGAGATGTCACCGGCGCAAGCCTCGGACAAAGTGTTGACTCCGGAGATGGAAATCTCCGGAGTCTCGCCGATAAGCTTGCCCCCGGTGAGCTGAAGAACGTCATTCAGAGAGAGGTTCATAACGCTCGGGGTGGGGTTAAGAAGTTGTTACTTGGCCGGCTGCTCATTGGCAGGAGCGCCACCGTTGCCGTAAAGACGCTTCAGCTCAGCATCCGGGTCGAAGCCCTCAGGTGCGCCGGCGTTGAGCTTGCTCAGCACCTCGGGGGTGATGTCAAAGCTCTTCTTGATGTGCGGGAAAACCGGGGTGGCAATGCCGATTTCCTGACGGGGAGAGATGGCAGCATTGTCTACGATGATATCCAGTCCGCGTTCCTCAGCAGAGGACTTGATAGCGCCCATGACTTCTTCCATGAGCAGGCGCATCTCACGATTGCGCAGTTCCTGGAATGCAACAGAACGGCGCTGCACGAAGTCCTTGAGTTCCTGATCAGCGGCCTTGATTTCGTTCAGCTTGGTGTTGTTCTGCTCGCGAAGCTTGGCCTGAGCGGAATCGGAAAGGCTGGAGTCATACTGCGAGCGAATCTTCTTCAAATCTTCCTGGAGCTTGAGGAGCTTCTCCTCGCGAGGCTTGACATCAGCCTTGATGTCCGCCAGCTGCTTCTGGAGGGAGTTTTCCGTGTCGAAACGCTTGTAGAACTTAGCGTAGAGCTCAGTCACGTTGACGGAAGCAACTTTCAGCTCGGCCTGGGCTGTGGCAGCCAGAGCGCACAGCGACATGATGGCAGTGGTGATAATGGGGAACTTCATATTGATGTTTGCGGATTAGATACTGGTCATTTTACTGTAACGGCAGAGCAAGTCAAGTAGATGATGCGTCAGAAATTTAATTTTAGCTGATTTTTTCGTTTTGCTGACACGAGAATACCGTTCTGGTGGGGAAGGGTATGTTAATGCCCTGCTTGCGGAATTCGTTCAGGAGGTTGTTGGCAAACTTGAAACGGACGCTGTGGTAGTCACCGGTTTTACACCATGCGCCGATGTGGAGGTCGAGGGAACTGTCGCCGAATCCTGTGAACAGAACAACGGGCGCGGGACTGGTTGCCAGCAGCGGCTCTGCTTCCACGAGTTCCAGAATGACATCCCGCACCTGTTCCAGATTGCTGTCATAATCGACACCCAGGTCGAAGTCGCAACGCCGCAGTTCATCGCCGGTCACATTGACAACGGGATTTTTGATAATGGATTCACAGGGAATGCGGACGAGGGAGTTATCAGCCTGTCGCAACGAGATGGAAAGCAGGTTCACGGCTTCCACTGTGCCTTCTACGCCAACGGTGCGGATGTAGTCTCCCAGACGAATGCTGCGTTCGCCCATGATGAAGAGGCCGCTGATGATGTTGCTGAGTGTGGTTTGCGCGGCAAAGCCGATGGCAACGCCCGCCACGCCTGCTGCGCCGAGGATGCTGATGAGATCCACTCCGACGGCGCGTAAGCCCTGCACCAGGGCGAATGCCCAGACGAGCGCGTATAGGCCTTTGCGGATGAAGGCAGATAATTGCAGAGGTAACCGCTCCGGCAAGTGACGGGTGAGTTTACTGATGACAAACGTCAGGATGCAGGCGATAACGATGCTGAGTGAGAGATGAAACCATCCGCTGCTCAGGAAGGTTCGGAAGGCAGTTTCTGCATCATTCGTGGCTATTTCCACCGCATCGGCGGTGCCGGAGAACAGGGATACAAAGTTCAGCGTCATTGCGCGCATTTTATCTCTAACAGCTCCTTTTGTCAGCAAGAAAACGTCAGCAGGACACGAAAACTGCACGCTGGCACATTTTAGACTCGCTTTTTATGCGCGAAAGTGGCAAATTAAAACGGAACTGAAATACTTTCTACATCATGAGCGAGCAGACACAGCCTGTTTATAAGCGAATTCTTCTTAAATTGAGTGGTGAGGCGCTTCGTGCTCCCGGTAGTAGGGACAATATCTCCCCGGAAATCGTAGCCCGCATTGCTCGGGAGATTGCCGCTGCTCAGCAGACCGGGAATCTCCAGATTGCCATCGTGGTGGGTGGCGGTAACATCTGGCGCGGAGCAAAGGCCAGTGTGCGCGGCATGGATCGACCCACGGCCGACTACGTGGGCATGCTGGCCACGGTGATGAATGCTCTCTCTATCTGCTCCGCTGTGCAGGAAGCCGGTGTGCGCTGCCATGTACACAGCGCCATTGAGATGAAGAATGTGGCCGAGCCTTATGTACGCAATATCGCTCGTGAGCAGCTGCGCCATGGTGAAGTCGTGGTTTTCGCTGCCGGTACGGGCAATCCTTTCTTCAGTACAGACACTGCTGCTGCTCTCCGCGCCTGCGAAATCAATGCCGAGGTGGTGATGAAGGCCACATCCGTGGACGGCGTGTACACCGCAGACCCCAAGACAGATCCCACTGCCACGCGTTTCGATGACATTTCCTATGAGGAATGTATTTCCCGCAATCTTCAGGTGATGGATCAGACGGCTTTCACGCTCTGCAAGGATAACAGCAAACCGATTATGGTATTTGATATGCACCAGCCCGGCAATATCACCCGCGCCCTGCTCGGTGAGAAAATCGGTACCGTCATTGGCTGATAAACAGACTTTTACCAACAATATATACAGATACAACAATGGACGAAGAAACACTCTTGCTGGAAGTTGAGACCTCCATGGAAGAAGCGCTGGAGCACATGCTGACCGATTTCGGCGGCGTGCGTACCGGTAAGGCCTCCCCCTCGCTGGTGGATAACATGGATATCTATGTTGCCTCCTATGGCACGAGCATGAAGCTCAAGAGCATTGCCGTGGTCTCCACCCCGGATGCCCGCTCCATCCTCATTCAGCCGTTTGACCCCAGCACGCTCAATGACATCAAGAAGGCTATCGCAGAGAGCCGTCTCAACATCACTCCCATCATCGATGCCCGCTCTGTGCGCCTGCCCATTCCCGAGCTTTCCGGCGAGCGCCGCAAGGAGCTCTGCAAGTATGTGAAGAGCCTGGCAGAGGATACCAAGGTGCGCGTGCGTGCCGCTCGCAAGACCGGCATGGACGGTATCAAGAAGATGAAGGCCGACAATGTCCTGACTGAAGACGGCGTACGCACCGTTGAGGAAAAGGTACAGAAGCTCACCGATAAGTACACGAAGAAGATTGATGAGCTCTCCGAGACCAAACAGAAGGAAATCATGACGGTATAATCCTGTCAATACGGCAAATTTTAATCCATTATCAAGATATGAGTACACCCACCACCAATGTTCTGGCTTCCGGTATTGAGATTATCGGCTCCATCCGTTTCCAGAACGATATGCACATCGACGGCAAGATTGACGGTGAAATCCTTTCCGAATCCGGCAAGGTGACCATCGGTCAGATGGCCGACATCAAGGGCGACATCAATGCCGGCGAGGTTCACGTGTACGGACATGTGAACGGCAACGTGCGCAGCAATCGCTGCCACCTCAGCGGGAATGCCGCCGTTATGGGAGACATCACCACCGGTGAGCTTTCCATGGAGCAGGGCGCCCGTCTCAGCGGCCGTGTTGAAATCGGTTGATCCGTTCCCCTCAATGTGAGTTTCACACGCCGACCCGAAGTGCCGAACCATGACGGCGGCACCGGTCGGCGTGTTTTATGCCCACGTTTCCCCTCATCGTTCGAAGGTGCGTTTCTGCTATTACCCGGTATTGTTTCTGTCGTTGCTGCTTGGCTCCTGTGAGAAGCGCAGCTCCGCTGAAGTCGCGGCGGAGCAGGGCGTGCTCATCGTGGGAAACAATCAGGAACCTCTCAGCCTTGACCCGCACAAGGCCACGGCTGTGGCAGACGGTAAAATCATTACCGCTCTTCTGGAGGGGCTGGTACGACCGGACGCAAAGGATGACGCCCGCGTGCATCCCGGCGCGGCAGAGCGATGGGAGCATAACGCTGCGGCGGATGAATGGACGTTTTACCTGCGGGATGCGGTCTGGAGCGACGGCAAGCCCGTCACATCGCATGACTTTGCCTATGCCTTTCAGCGCATCCTGCACCCGCAATTTGCCGGAAAGTATGCCGAGATGCTCTATCCGTTAAGACGGGCAGCAGAGTATAATCGGGGGGAGTGCTCCTGGAGCGAAGTCGGCGTGGAAACTCCTGATGCCCGAACGCTGCGGCTGAAATTAACCGGTCCCACGCCGCACTTGCCCTATCTGCTGTTGCATTTTACCTGGTGTCCCATACCCGCGCATGCGGTGGAAGCACACGGAGGCATGCTGGACCGCCGCAGCCTCTGGACACGCTGTGAGAACTGGGTGGGCAACGGTGCCTATGTGCCGGAGGCTCACCGCTATAACGATTACCTGAGCGTACGGGCAAATCCTCGTTACTGGCGGGCGAACGAGGTCTGTAATCGTGGAATTCGCTTTTTGCCCGTGGTCAACGGTTATACGGAGACCCGCATGTTTCTGGACGGCAAGCTGCATATCAGCAACAATGTGCCGCCGGAATTGTTGTCTATGGCTCGGGCTCGTGTGCCGGAAGCCTATTGCCAGGACCCCTATTACTGCACGATATTCTACCGACTCAATACCACGCATGCACCCCTGAACGATGCGAGGGTGCGGCACGCGCTCTCTCTGGCTGTTGACCGTGAATCGCTGGTGCAGAAAGTGGTGCGCGGTGCAGGTCGCCCGGCATTTGGTTTTACTCCCGGCGGTGCAGGCTATCAGTCTGTCATGCCGCCGGATGCTTCTCTCACGCGTGAGCAACAGGTGGCAGAGGCTCGCCGCCTGCTGGCAGATGCAGGATTCCCCGGAGGCAAGGGATTCCCGACGCTGGAGCTCATGACCACCTCACGCGATGTGCAGCGGGTCATGGCAGAGACTGTGCAGGCCATGTGGAAAGAAGTGCTGGGCATTCACGTGGAAATCCGCTCCTGCGAGTGGACTGCCTATAAAGCGGCTCAACAGAACATGGATTACGACATCTCGTCCTCCTCCTGGAGCGGTGACTACCTGGACCCCGCCACCTTCATAGAACTCTGGCGCAGCGGCGGCGGCAATAACTGCACCGGTTGGGGCAGCTCGGACTGTGATACCGCGCTGGAAGCCGCCCGCACGGCCGGTTCTGCCGAAGAACGTCAGAGGCAGCTCAGGCGCGCAGAGGAAAGCATGCTGGATGCGCAGCCCGTCATTCCTCTGTATTGGAGTGAGCGTACCTATCTGAAAGCGCCCGGTGTGAGCGGTTGGCACCCGCTGATTCTGGATAACCACCCGCTGGATGCTGTGCGGGTACAAGCTGATACTTCATCACCCCGGCCATGATACGACTTCTCTTTCGCCGTCTCCTTCAGGGTGCGCTTGTGGTCGTAGTGCTGCAAACGATAACCTTTTTTCTGGTGCGTCTGCTGCCGGGTAATCCTTTCCTGGGAGAGCGCAAGCTTCCGCAGCATATCATGGACCAGCTCAATGCCCTGTATGGCTTGAATCAGAGCGCCTGGACACAATACCTCAATTACTGGAAGGGTATCATTCTCCACGGCGATTTCGGGCCGTCTCTGGTGCGCGAGGGGGTGCAGGTGAGCGATATCATTGCACAGGCATTTCCCATCTCTCTCTGGCTGGGCGTGCTGGGCATGGGGATAGCCGTCATCATCGGGATTCCGGCTGGAATGCTGGCGGCATGGTGGCGCAATCGCTGGCCGGATGTCTGTATCATGTTCTTCACCATGGCCGGGATTTGCATTCCCGCCTTTGTGCTGGCTCCCGTGTTCGGCCTGACGCTGGGGATGAATGTTCCCGGGCTCAGCGTGGCCGGCTGGGATAATCCGCTCTGCGCCGTCCTCCCGGCACTCACTCTGGGTCTCATCAACGCCGCCTACATCGCTCGTCTGACACGCGGTGGAATGGCAGAGGTGCTTTCCGCCGACTTTATACGCACCGCGCGTGCCAAGGGGGCGGGGGCAGGGCGCTTACTGTTTGTACACGCCCTGCGTAGCGGGCTGTTGCCCGCGGTTTCCTATCTCGGTCCGGCCTTCGCCGCGCTCATCACGGGTTCTTTCGTAGTGGAGACCTGTTTCCAGGTGCCGGGCATGGGGCTTCATTTCGTCAATGCCACGACAGACCGCGACTATTTCCTGATTCAGGGACTTGTTTTCTGTTACGGTGTATTGATTGTTCTCGCCAATCTGGTCGTGGACCTTGTCCTTATCGCCCTCAATCCACAACTTCGTTCTCAGGGTGCTGCCTGATGCCTGCCATGAACCTGCGTCCCGATAAAAAAGCCGGTAATTCTCTCTGGAAAGATGCCCGTCGCCGCCTCCTGCGTAATCGGGCGGCGGTCGTGTCGCTCGTCTTTCTCGTGCTCATGGCATTTGCGTGCTTTGTACTGCCGCTTTTCCCCTGTATTGCCAACCCGAATGCCACGAATCTGGACAACATTGCTGCTGCTTGCAGTTGGGAGCATCCTTTCGGTACGGACCAACTCGGGCGCGACCTTCTGGCGCGTGTCCTCTACGGCGGGAGAATCTCCTTGCTGGTCGGGGTTGTCGCCACGGTTGTGGCCTTTATGATCGGTCTCCTCTACGGACTCATTTCCGGCTATATCGGAGGACGAACGGATGCTTTCATGATGCGTACGGTGGATGTTCTTTTTGCCCTGCCGTTCATTGTGCTGGTCATCGTCTTTTCCCTCAGCATAGAGGAACCCAGCCAGCAACTGACGGCGTGGGTCGTGGAAACAACGGGGTGGAGCCGCGAAAGCGTGGCTCCCGTGCTGGGCCTGGTACCGCTTTTCATTGCCATTGGTGCACTCGGCTGGCTGACGCTCGCCCGCATTGTCCGCACACAGACGCTCGCCGTCAAATCTCAGGAATACGTGCTGGCCGCGCGTTCTCTGGGGCTCAGTCACTGGCGTATCCTCTTCGGCCACATTGCCCCCAACCTGCTGGGGACGGTGGTGGTGTATACCACGCTGGCCGTGCCGGGTATCATGCTTACGGAATCCACCCTTTCGTTCATCGGGCTCGGTGTCCGCGCTCCCAATTCTTCCTGGGGTACGCTCATCAAAGAGGGCGCTGACCGTATGGAAGCCACCCCGGAGCTACTCATCTTCCCGGCGCTCTTTTTCTGCCTGACCCTGTTGGCTCTCAACTTCCTCGGCGATGGTCTTCGCGATGCCATCGACCCCAAATCTTCGCGGGACTGATGCTTTTCAGCGCTTTCTTGCGCGGATAATCAGCAGTCTTAACAGAATCAGCGGCAGGAGCCCCAGCAGGAGTATCAGCAGCAGGATATTCCACCATGTCGGGAAAACGGGCTGCTCGTCTGTTGCTGTCCCGCCGCAGAGCTTACAGTTATCTGCGGATGCCTGAGCCTGCGCCGTATAGCGGCCGTTTTGCGTGGTTCCGAAGTATTTGCAGCGAGCATTGTGAATGCGACCGCTTTCCGTTACCCAGTACGGGTGATTGTGCTCATTGGGCTTTGCCGGGCGGGCACCTTTGCGGAACTCCCATGGCGCTATGGGGTGGGGGTGTTGCCACAGGCCCCATTTCTGTGCAGAAGCCACAGTTTCTGCTTCTGCCAGCTCAATATCGAGCGGGGCGTAAATGACATAGTGCCAGGCGCACCCTGCGCTGACCATCGCAAGACACACATCTGTTTTGTCGGTATATACTCTGGCAACGGCTCGCCCGTAGCGGTCGCGGTTCATCACCTCGGCGCGGATTTCCTTGCCCTCGGTCAATTCGCTAAGCCGTTGTTTTGCTTCTTCTGCGTAATCCTGCTGTTTTTCCGGAGCATCGATACCATACAGACGAATCTTCTCTGTACTCTTGTCCGGCAGGGTAAGCGTCAACGTGTCACCGTCAGCTATGGCCGTACACTTCCCGAAAAGAGTCTCAGCCCTGAGGACTGAAGCCGCAAGGAGCATGAAAATGAGGACTGTACGAACGGTTGCCGACATGGGGTAGCTGCATTCTAGCATAGACGAAACTGTTTGGCAAATCTGAATTGTTGCAGCGTACCGTCCGTTTCGTTCGTGATGGATACGCGCCGCTGTTTTTAAGCTTGCAGGAGGAGCGTCAATTTGGTAGTATGCCGATTGTAACCCATTATGCACAGTTTCTGCTATGCTTGAAGCGCGTAATATATGTCTGGAGGTTGAATCCGGGGGCGAGTCCGTTCATTTGCTTCATCAGGTGAATTTCTGCATTCCCCCCGGGCATTTTGCTGCGATTGTTGGTCCCTCCGGTTGCGGAAAGACGACTTTGCTGAAAGCCATTGCCGGGATAAAAGATACAACGGATGGCTCGTTCTTCTGGTGCGGTCGGGATTTGGCGGAGGAAGGTGACTTCGAGTCCGGAGAGGTGGGTTATGTGCCGCAGTTCAGCATTGCCTACGATGAGCTGACGGTGGATGAATGTGTGGAGAATGCAGCGCGTCTGAGGACGACGGTCACGGGAGATGAACTGGATGAGCTGATAGACGGCGTTCTGGAAGAAACGGGGCTGGAAGAGATTGCTGACCGCCCGGTCAAATTGCTTTCCGGAGGGCAGAAACGTCGTCTAGCACTGGCCATGGAGCTGGTGTCACACCCGTATATATTGTTGTGCGATGAGGTGACGAGCGGACTCGACCCCCGCTCCGAACGGGAGATTGTGGAGCTGCTGCACCGGCTCAGCCGACGGGAAGGACGTATCGTTATCTCGGTGACACACGGATTGTCGCAGGCGGCGCTCTATGACAGCATTATCGTGATGAATGGCGGCTATCTCGTCTATCACGGTCCGGCCGAGGTGATGCCGCATTATTTTAGTGCCCCATCTTTGGAGGAGGTGTATGCCCGCCTGCCGAAACGCGACCCCGAAAAGTGGCATTCCAGTTGGCTTTCCCACAGAGCAGAGTATTATGCCCGCCTGGAACAGGAGCATGTGGAAAAATACCGCAAGCTCGGCGTGCCTCCGCCACCTCTCACCCCTCTTGATGAAACCGAGATTGCAGAGCCCGCCTCGTTCCTGCGCCAGACGCTGACAATGCTGCGCCGCCGCTTCACGTTGCTGTTCCGTGACCGCTCGCAGCTTCTTCTGCAGGTGGCCATGATTGTGATATTCCCGATTCTGGTGGCTCTGTTCTCCGGCAAGGGGCAGGAGCAGTTGCTGACCCTGACAGATTCTATGGGGAGCGATATCATGGCAGAGGTGCAGGCTCAGCAGGAGCAGGCAGAGGTGAGGGCGAAGGTGGGGTCTGCCGTATCCGGTATCATCATGTTCCAGGTGATTCTGCTGGGGCTGATGGGTTCCAACAACGCTGCCCGAGAGGTGGCAGGCAGTCGCCTGATTCTGGAAAAAGAAAAGTTTTCCGGTGCCTCGCCCGGGGCTTTTATCACGTCACGGATAATCTATCTGTCCCTGTTGGTGCTGGTGCAGAGTGTGTGGATGTTTGCCTTTGTGCAGTATTGCTGGCCTCTGCGTGGGGATGCGATGAATCATCTGTTGTTCCTGGTGCTGGCGAATGCAGCCATGACCTCCGTGTGCCTGGGCATTTCCGCCAACTGTCGCACGCCGGAGCAGGCTTCTCTGCTGAGCATTTATCTGGTGGGATTCCAGTTGCCGTTGTCCGGGGCGGTTCTGGCGCTGCCCGATACCATTGAGCGATTCACACAGCCCTTTATTTCCGCCTACTGGGCATGGAGCGGCAGCGTGCAGGGAGGACTGGATTCCGAGGTGCTCAAGGCGGTCAACAGTATCGTTCAGACTTCTTTTTCTTCATCCTATCTCTGCATTCTGGTGCTGGGAATCCATATCGTTGCAGGCCTGATACTGGCCTATTCCGGGGTGCGCCGGACATTCTGGGATTGATAACACGTCACTTTTCATTCAATCATTATGGCAAGACGAAGCAAGCGTAAAAGTCGTCGGGGAAACTCCGGCACCCCCATGCTGCTAATTATGGCGGCGGTGGTGGTGCTGGTTGTTGTGGCCGGAGCTCTGGCCCTGAAGCCCTCTGAGCGGGAACAGAATCAGGCCCATGAGCAGGGGCAGAACTTCAGCGTGGAGGATTACCGCCGGGATGCCTCCCGATTCACCGGCAACGTGTACCGCATCGAGGGCCGTGTGGAGCATATCGAGACGCTGGGTAACGACCGCATCGTCGCCGTGGCGGTGCCGGGCAACAGGCAGGAGCGTCTTCCCCTGCTGGTGCGCAGCGGTGCGGCGGGGCGGGTGAACCTGACCCGCGGCGATTCTTTCCTTTTTGAAGTGGAGTGTTGCACCGGGCATGCGGATGACCAACGCGAGGTCAAGGGTGTACTGGTGGTGCGTCAAGTAGAAACGAAATAATGATGCCATGTATCTGTCTTCCCGTTATCTGATTCTGTTGCCGTTGATTTGTCCTGTTGCCTTTGCACAGGAACAACAGCCTGCACCCGCAGCTCCTGCGGCTGCAACATCCGAGGCTCAGCCTGCGGCTCCGACTGCGACAGCCGCTCCATCCAATTCTCAGGCTCCTGAGCTGTTCGGTGTGGAGTTCCCCTTGCTGGACCCGGCCTCGGACACCGTCAGCTACAAGGGCGGCGTGTTTGACGTGGGCAATAATGCCGTGGTGCGTGCCCGCTTTGAAAAATACCTCCAGCAGAACCCGGACATCAGCGAGGATGCCCGCAAATACCGCGATAAACTGGAGGAACTCGTTCATGTGACCCAGCGCAATGCCCGCAGCGGCAAGGCCGTGGGCGGCGAGAATATGGTGAAGATTGGTCAAGGCCTCTACGAGATGAGCGAGTACCCGCCGGATGGCGGGCAGTCCGGCGCCTTGGCCAGTGCCATGGCCAGCGCTCTGGCCGTGCAGTTTGCCAACCAGAAGCGCGATAGAGAAAACGACAAATTGCAGGCAGAGATTGATGATCTCGTGTCCCACACCAACCGACTCACTAATATCAACACCGGACGAGGAGGTCGCACCCCCGGTGCATCAAGTCGTGGAAACGGCAAGGGAAAGACATCCGGCGGCAACACGAGCAACACCAATTCGGTGCGTATTTCTCACAACACCAAGAAAATTGCCGGGCACGAGGCAACCCAGGTGAAGAATGATGCCGAGAGCACGGCGGCGCTCGCGTTGTCCAAGGTGAATTATCAGTCCATGCTGGTGTCACTTTTGCTGAGCCGTCGCTTCGACCACGTACTCATCGGTGCTAACTCGTATCGTCACATTTTCCGAGACGGTGATATCACGTTGAAACTGGAGAAGGATTCGCAGGCAGATAAGCTGTTCCGCAATACGGCGGGCATGCCGCCCACCATCAACAGTATTGCTTCGGCTGCATCTACTGCCCGCCGCGAGGTCGACCAACACATGGAGGCGGTGAACAACCTGCTGGAGCAGAACAAACTCTCCGATGCAACGCAGCATCTCATTGAAGCCGTGGCTGTGGGTGAGTATATGTCGTCTGTTTCGACTTTCCCGGCAGAAAAGCGTCGCCGCATTGCCGAGTACTGGAGCCTGCGCCGCCGCGTGCTCACCTCGCTGAACGCCCGCGATTACGGGACGGCAGAGGATATAGCCAAACGGATGAAGGAGCTGGACCGCGACTTCGATGATGCCATGGTGATGAGCTACTGTGCCGGTAAGAAGCAGCAGAGCGACCTCGCCCTCCGCAATGCCGTTAAGGCTCTGCAGGACGGCAATGATGAGGAGTTCAACAAATACATCACGGAAGCCGGTGAAATCTGGCCGCGTAACCCGCGATTGGCTGAGGGGCGTAAGAAGCTGGAAACCATCGACAGCCATGACCCGGTGAAGCAGGAATTTAAGACCTTGATTTCCCGCAGCGAGTACCGCACCATTTACAATGAACAGAGCCGTTTTGAGGTGGTGGCCATTGACCCGGAGCTGAAAGAGCAGTACCGTGATGCCATTACGCTCATCGGTACCATCGATGGTATGCTGGCGCAGCTGGATGTGGCCGCGCAGCAGGATAGGGTTATCGGCCCCTGCATGGCCTACGAAATGCTGCTGGATAAGAAGAAAGAAGATGAGCGCTTCGCCTCTGATCCGCTCTTCACGGATGCTCTTAACCGATACGCTCTGGCCGGGCACGACTTTGTGCAGGCGCTGGAGCAGGCTGCCGAGTGTGAAAAACGGGATGAGCTGGGGTCAGCACTGGCATGCTATTACCGCGCGCAGTGCATTTATCCCGGTTCCCGCATGGCCAAAGAAGGTGCGGAACGGATCTCGCAGCTCATTTTGCAGGCTAAGTTCTGATGACGTCGCACCCCGTCACCACGCGCTTTGCCCCCTCGCCCAGCGGCCCGCTTCACGTGGGCCATCTGCTGGCGGCGTTGCAGGCGCGACGGCTGGCAGATGTGCATGGTGGACTCTGCCTGCTGCGGGTGGAGGATATCGATACCCGGGCGCAGCATCCGGAAATGCTGGAACTCATGCAGGAGGATATGGCCTGGCTGGGGCTGCGCTTTGATGGCGAGGTGATGGTGCAGAGCCGCCGTTTCGGGGTGTATGGTGCGGTGTTGGACAAGCTGAGGTCGCTCGGCGTGCTCTATCCCTGCTTCTGCACCCGAACGGAAATCAAGACCCAGCTGGCCGAGATGGGCCGCGCCCCGCATGCTACGCTGGGATATCAATACCCCGGCACCTGCCGTCATTTATCAGCAGATGAGGCCGCTGAGCGCATCGCCTCCGGTGCGGCGCATGCCTGGAGACTCAATATGCAGCGGGTTCAGGATCTCATCGGTTGCCCGCAATGGAATGATTTGCTGCGAGGCACACAGCTTTGCGTTCCTGCCGATTTCGGGGATGTGGTGTTGGCTCGCAAGGAGTTTCCTGCCAGTTACCATCTCTGTGTCGTGGTGGATGATGCGGAGCAGGGGGTCACCCATGTGACCCGGGGCGAGGATTTGTTCGATGCCACTCACATTCACCGCGCCATTCAGGGCGTGCTGGGACTTCCTGTGCCGATGTATTGCCACCACGGTCTGCTGCGAGATAATGCGGGGAAACGTCTGGCCAAGCGCGATGGCGCTCGCTCGCTGGCCTCACTTCGCGCGGCGGGGTATACACCGCAGATGGTCATGGAATCCTTGCAGACTGCACTGCACAACGGCGGTATCTGGAACATTTGACATTTGGGGGCATTGTGTTATAATAACCCCCGTTATGAACGCCGCAGAACGTGCTCTTTCCGTCTTTCGTTGCCCGCCCCATCGTTATAATTGCGCTCAGGCTGTCTGTGCCGCATTCGGGTGCGATGATTTGCTGGAACCGATGCAGAGTTGCGGTGGCGGGCGTGCCCCGGAGGGAACCTGCGGTGCGCTCTACGGTGCCATTCAGGTGGCGCCGGAGCTGGAAGCGCAGCTGCGGGAGACTTTTGCCGCCGCCAACGGTGCCACCACCTGCCGTCAACTCAAGGGCGAGGGCCGCGTGCCCTGCGAGGTTTGCGTACGCACCGCCTGCGAGATTCTGGAGAAGCTCCGCGCTTGATTTCTTCACGCTGCGTCAAACGTTGGCTTGGCTCTCGGGGGAGAGGCCTATTAAAAAGCTCGCTTGCGCTCGTGGTGAAGAACGCCCTGCCGGGCGTGGTGAAGAAAAATGCCTGCGGCATTTTGGTGAAGAACGAGCTGTTGCGCGTGGTGAAGAATTCCTGCCAATGGCAGGAATGGAGATTATGGACAATGGTGCTTCGCCACGAGGCGCATGCTGACTACGGCGGGCGGGAGGCGGCTTTGCGGGAAAGATTCCGGGATGACGTGTTCCGTTCGTTTTTGAATAAGCATGCATACGGTTGTTCTGCGAAGATGCGTTAAAGCGTTCCTCCTGCTGTATAGAGGCATTCGGGTGTAAATCGGCGGTTCTTTGGTGTAATTTGCTTGAGAAACGGTAACAATTCGGGTACAATGAGGGCATGAGAAGACCCCCGATACCCGGATTAGTGCTGGCTGACAGCTGGTTAGCTCCCTTTGAGCGCGATATCAAAGGCCGCCTGCGGCTTTTTGATTCGGCTATGGAGCGCATCTGCCGCCGCAGCGGGGATATTACGGAATTTGCAAAAGGCTATGAGCGCTACGGCTTTAACCGAGATTCCCGGACGGGTGAGTGGATATACCGCGAATGGGCACCGGGGGCTCGGGCGCTGTATCTGATAGGTGATTTCAACGGTTGGAATCGTGCCGCCACCCCCATGCAGCGCAATGCGGAGGGCGTGTGGGAAGTGCGGCTTCCGGCGGACACGCTGGCCCACGGTCAGCATGTGAAGGTGCATGTCATCGGTGCTGATAATCAGGGGCGTGACCGTATGCCGGCCTGGATTCGCTACACGGAGCAGGATGCCGCCACCTTCGATTACTCCGGTATCATTCAGGAGCCGGCAGAGCCTTACCGCTGGAAGAATACCCGCTGGAATCCGTCCTCTGTACGCACGCCGTTCATCTACGAGACTCATGTGGGCATGGCGGGAGAGGAAGAGTGCATTCATTCCTACCGCGAGTTTGCGGACAACGTGTTGCCGCGCATTGCCCGCCTGGGGTATAACGTGGTGCAAATCATGGCGATTCAAGAGCATCCGTACTACGGTTCTTTCGGCTATCATGTCTCGTCTTTCTTTGCGCCGTGCAACCGCTTCGGTACGCCGGAGGACCTCAAATACCTCATCGATACGGCGCACGGACTCGGCATTGCCGTGCTGCTGGATGTGGTGCATTCCCATGCCGTCAAGAATGTGGCGGAGGGCTTGAATGACTTTGACGGCTCCGGCGGGCAGTATTTCATTGCCGGCGATCGTGACAGTCGCCACCCGGACTGGGACAGCTGCCTGTTCAATTACGGGCGTATCGAGGTGCAGGAGTTCCTGCTCAGCAATCTGCGCTGGTGGCTGGAGGAGTACCACTTCGACGGCTTCCGCTTTGATGGTGTCACCAGCATGCTCTATGTCCACCACGGGCATGAGCCTTTTACCGATTTGGGCTGCTATTTCAATAACCAGGTGAATCTTGATGCCGTGACCTACTTGCAACTGGCCACCACGCTGGTGCATCGCGTCTGCCCGGGGGCTCTTATCATTGCGGAGGATATGAGCGGCATGCCCGGGCTCTGCCGTCCGGTGGATGAGGGCGGGTTCGGCTTCACGCATCGGCTGGCCATGGGGCTGCCGGATTACTGGATTAAGCTGCTCAAGGAGAAGAAAGACGAGGAATGGAGCGTGGGGGATATGTGGTACACGCTCATCAATCGCCGCTACGGCGAGCCTAATATCGCCTATGCCGAGAGTCACGATCAGGCTCTGGTGGGGGATAAGACGATAGCTTTCCGGCTCATGGATGCAGAGATGTACACCAACATGAGCTGTCTGCAGCCCGCCAGCCTCATTACCGACCGCGGAATGGCGCTCCACAAGATGATTCGTCTGGTCACGCTGGCTGCGGGCGGCGAAGGTTGGCTCAATTTCATGGGCAATGAGTTCGGCCACCCGGAGTGGATAGATTTTCCCCGCGAGGGCAACGGCAATTCCTACAAATACTGCCGCCGCCAGTGGAGTCTGGTGGATAATGCCGACCTGCGGTATCGTTACCTGAATGCCTTTGATGCGGCTATTGTGGCTCTGGCCCGCAGGGGGAATCTGCTTGATTCCCGCCCGGCTCAGCCGCTGAATATGGATGAGCTCAACCAGGTGATGGCCTTTGAACGCGGCGGCCTTCTCTTCGTGTTCAACTGGAATGGTTCCCGCGCCATCCCGGACTACAAGCTGCCTGCACCCGCCCCCGGACGCTGGCGCGTGGTGTTGGATTCGGATGCCGAGGCTTTCGGCGGCTATGCCCGTCAGGATTCTTCCGTGTACCACTTCACGGATGAGAAGCGGCAGCTCTCTCTCTATCTCCTGCCGCGTACCGTGATAGTCTTGCAAAAAGCCTGATTTTTACCGCGTAACGCAGAAAAAGTTGCGAATTTTCATCGGGATCGGATGTATAGGGGTGTATGAAATGCCTGTTTTCAGCAGTGTTGGCCTTGGTGGCAGTCGGGTGCAGCGATGCCTACCCGTCTCGGACACCGCAACCGCCCGCCATCGCCTCCTATCCTGCATCCGAGCTGGATGCGGAGATCCTCACCGTCTGCATCAACGATTATAAAAAGCAATATCGCGCGGGCAGGGAGATGAAAAATTATCTTCGCTTTGACTATAAAGTATTGACGTATGAGGAGGCCGCGCGCCATCGCTTCCTGCAACAGCCGCAGCTGGATCCCGGTCGGCACTATGTACTGGTGACCATCTGTGATTTGCCGCCCCGTTCGTTGGGGGGTGCTGCCGAATATCTGGTGCAGCCGACGACTCGGAAAATACTGGCCTGGACCCACGGAAAATAAACGACTCTCTATCATCGTTTCGGTAGCAATCGCGCCGTTTGTCTATTTCTGCGACAATACTGTCACGCCGGATTGAGGCGAACACACACACCGGATTGCGGAATTTCTGAGCCCGGCGGGCTCATATCGAGTCCTTTACTCAGACTTTGGGATATGTGTGGACATACTGATGAAGCAGATGGCGCAATTCCCTCAATCCCGCCAGGCATCCGGGAATTGATCGGGCTCCGGCAGTGCCCGGGCGGGACGGCAGATGCGGTTAAACTCCACGGAAAGCTCCTGCCTGCCGCTGTCAAAGAGGATGTTCGTTTCCTGTACCGGGTTGTAGAGGAAATCCTGCTTCCTCAGACTCAGTTTCAGTCCCGTGCCGCCACAGGAGTACACCGCTGTAACGTGCTCATAGCTCAGCGTTCCGTCCTCTTCCGTATACCAGGAAGCCAGCCGTAGTTCTCGCGGGCTGACGCAGTTGAGGAAGAGTCGGCGACCATCTTCCCAAAGGGCTGTTTTCCATACGCCCTCAAGCCATGCGGGATAATCTTCATCCGTGCAGGTGATACGCACGATATGCCGATGTGGCGGCTCCGGGCAACACTCGTCACAGCGGAAAAAGCGGTCGGTGTCCCATATCTCCACCAGAATGCCGCCGGATTCGGGATGCGGATAGAGGTGAAGTCTCAAATCGCCCCAGCTGCTGTTCATGCTGAATGCGAGATAGGCGGCGTTGATGCTGATGGGTGTCAGCTCACATTCTTCGTTCCGTGTCAAATCCGTCAGGCTGATATCGATATAATGCTCTCTGACCTTTATTTTCAGACAATAGTCCATGATGTATGCAAAGTACCATGTGCCGGTGTACAGAGAACTCAGGATAGTGTGGGTATGGAGATTCATGGGCTGCATTTTACCATTTCATGCAGGGGTCTGTTTCAGATTTGCTGGTGCTCAAGAGACCTCCAGATGACAGAAAAAG
>CAYYKC010000016.1:0-30527 GCA_964471605.1 uncultured Akkermansia sp.
TCGCGGACTTTCACCGCAGTGCGCATATCGCGTCGGTCGTACACAGAAAAAGCGCATCCGTTCATTCGGGTGCGCTTTTTTCATACCCCCGCCGCCGTCAGGCGGGGGTAAAACCAACGTGATGCAGGTCTCAGCAGATACCGCAGCGATTCAGAAGCGCTTCCGGGTCCGGGTCACGCTGCATGAAGTCGCGGAAGAGCTCCGCAGCGGGTCGGGAATTGCCCTGAGAGAGGATGCAGCGGCGGAAGTCACGCCCGGTAGCGGGGTTGAAGATACCTTCTTTCGCAAAGCGTGAGAAAGCATCGGCCTCCAGCATCTCTGCCCATTTGTAGGAGTAGTAACCGGCTTCGTAACCACCGTCAAAGATATGGGAGAAGGCCCGCAGCATGCTGAAGGTCTGCTCCGTGACCGGCACACGGTAGTCGGCCAGGATTTCGCGGTCGACTTCCTCGATATTGCGGTTGAGGTAGGCGGCGGTGTTGGTATGCAGCTCCAGATCGAGCTTGCCGAAGCAGAGCTGGCGCATAAAGAAGGAGGCGGCACCGTAGTTACGGGCGGCCAGCATCTTGGATTTCAGCTCTGCGGGCATCAGCTCCCCGCTCTGCCAGTGGCGGGCGTAGCGGTCGATGGCCTCGCTCTCCCAGGTCCAGTTCTCGTTAATCTGGCTGGGCAGCTCCACGAAATCCCAGGCCACATTGCAGCCGGAGAGGCTCTTCACCTCCACATTGCTGAGCACCTGGTGCAGCAGGTGTCCGAACTCGTGGAACACGGTCTCCACCTCATAATGGCTCAGCAGGGCGGGTTTATCGCCCACGGGGCGGCTCATGTTGCCGCACATGAGGGCCAGATGCGGCACACGCGGGGCACCGTTCATGGGCGGCAGTCCGGTGGATAGACAGTTCATCCACGCCCCGGCGCGCTTGGATTCGCGCGGGTACCAATCGGCATAGAAGGAGCCGAGGTGCTCGTCGCTCTCCTCATCATACACCTCATAGAAGAGCACCTCCGGGTGCCACACCTCCACTGCTCCCTCCGGCAGGGGTTCACCCTCTGCCACGCAGGCAGTGGTGCGGGGGACAAAGCGGATGCCGTACAGCCCGGCATAGATAGAGAACATGCCGTCCAGCACCCCCTGCATGGAGTAGTAGGGGCGCAGCTCCTCCGTGTCGAAATCATAGAGCGCCTTGCGGCGCTTTTCGCTCCAGTAGGAGATGTCCCAAGGCTTCATGATGGGGATGGCGGTGCCGGTCTGTTCCTCTGCATAGCGGCGGATGGCCTCCTGCTCCTCCACAAAGGCGGCTTTCACGCGGGCATGCAGGTCGTTAACGAAGTTCAGAGCCGTGGTGCCGCTGCCGGCCATGCGCCGGGAGGTCACATAATCAGAGTAGCGTTCGTAGCCCAACAGGGCGGCCTTTTCCACTCGCAACGTCAGGATTTTATTGACAAGCTCAGCATTATCATACGCTCCCGTACCCTTGGCACCCATGGCTCGCCAGACGCGCTCGCGCAGAGATTCGCAGTCCGCAAAGGTCATGACCGGCTGGACGGAGGTAAATTGAAGCGTGAATCGCCACTGCGGAGCTTCCTCCGTGCCGTGCCCCTTGGACAGAGCATCCAGTCGGGCCGCCTCGCGGGCAGATTCCGGAAGTCCGGCAATTTCAGCGGGGTCGGCGGTCACATATTCCCAAGCGTTGGTGGAATCCAGCACGTTCTCGCCGAACTTCTGGGAGAGCTGTGCCAGCTCCGTGGACAGCTCCGCATAGCGAACCTTGGCCTCATCAGACAAATCCGCCCCACTCTCTCGGAAATCGGCCAGCGTTTCCTGAATGAAGCGCTGTTTCACCGGGGAAAGCTCCTGCACCCAGGGCTGCGCGGCGGCTTTCTTCAGCACAGCGTAGAGGCGGGGATTGAGGGTCACGCTGCTGGAGAACATGACCACCTCCGGCATCAGCTCATTCATCACCTCACGGCAGGCGGGGGAATCCATGACGGATTGCAGGTGCGAGAGCCGCTGCCAGCCGCGCATGAGGGCGGCGCTGCTCTCTTCCATAGCGGCAAAGGTGTTGTCCCAAGTGGGTTTCTGCACCGCACAGATGGCCTCTATGGCGGCCTTGGCCTGCTCTATGGCCTGCGGAATTTCCACGCGGGCGCGCTCCGGGGTCAGCCGACTCCACGCCGGCATCAGCGTATCTTCCAAAAAGGGTGTATCAGTCATTGTTGATTTGCGAGTTACGAATTAAGAATGATGGCAGTGGCACTCGCCGCCGCAGTCACAATCGTGCCCGTGGTGGTGCTCATGCCCGCAAGTGCAATGGTGGTGCCGGCCGTTATCGCCCTCCGGGTCCAGATCAGCGTCCTCAATCTCCGGCGGCAGCGGCACATCGTCCTCCGGGTGGTAGGGCGGCTCCAGCTTCGCTGCCAGAGACGGAGTGGCCGCCACCTCTGCGGCAAAACGACCATGCACGTTGCGGGTACGCAGATTGGCCCCGGCGGCCAGCAAGCGGTCCACAATCGTCTCATAGCCATAGTGGGCGGCCAGATGCAGCGGCGGCTGGCCATAGGCATTGCGGGCATTCACATCTGCCCCGACAGCCAGCAGAAGGATGATGAGCCCCTCATCCGGCTCCACCCCCATAGCGGCCAGATCCGGAGAGAGGTCAATTTCATCCTGCAACAGCAGCGTGGCCGCCTGACGCAGCTCAGCGGGGTCATCACAGCGCATCAGCTCCTCCAGAAACTCCTGCACCGGCTCATCGAAATCATCCGGGTCCAGGTCAGCCGCCATATCGCGCAGCTCCTCCACGGAAACGCGCGGCTTTTCGTCCTCCTCAATCGTCACACTGTTCCATTGCAAATCACTCATGCGCCTATCCTACCGCAAACCACCCCGAAACGCAACGTCAAAG
The DNA here is from genome assembly GCA_964471605.1 of uncultured Akkermansia sp. GTDB lineage: Bacteria > Verrucomicrobiota > Verrucomicrobiia > Verrucomicrobiales > Akkermansiaceae > Akkermansia. The sequence goes on from CAYYKC010000016.1 coordinate 2,907, forward strand.
CATTGCATACTGCCTCCGACCGTCAAAAATGCAATTCAGGTAAACGAAGCGATGACGAAGAGTGCGTAGACGGGGAAACCCAACAGGCAACAGAGCCACAACGACAAGCCTTCCCACACTCTGCCGGGTTGTGTGATTATGAAAACGCCGCAGAAAAGGCTGATCATGATGCCCAGTGGTATACCAATCCACCCGATGCCGACCAAGGAATCCAGAAAGACGTTTCCCTCCCCATATACGCCTAAATCATTCCCCCCGATAAGGCACAGCATGGGCACCAGAAGACAGGCAGTTATCAGCGGCCACCATGAAAAGGGGATGCGAAAGGGCTTGGATTCTCTTGGGGGAGTTGGTTTCATGCTCATGGTGAGGCGATTCTAGCATTGACGTCACACTTTGACAATACCAAATCAAACGCGTGGATTCTGTCCCTGTTTTTCTCCGGCACTACACTCGCTCCCGCTCGCGACGAAAAAGCTCCGCCTGCCGGCGAAGCTGCGAAAAACGCACTCCGTGCGTGGCGAAAAAGGCGCTCCCGCGCCTGTGAAAAAGCCACCGCAGGTGGCTGAGTATATCAATCACTCGCGTCAGCGAGTTTTTCGCAGGCTCGTCAGAGCCTTTTTCGCAGATGCCTCGGCATCTTTTTCTCCACGCGCACCTGCGCGTTTTTCGTACTTTTCTCCGGCACTACACTCGCTCCCGCTCGCGACGAAAAAGCTCCGCCTGCCGGCGAAGCTGTTAAAAACGCACTCCGTGCGTAACGAAAAAGGCGCTCCCGCGCCTGTTAAAAAGCCACCTGCGGTGGCTGAGTATATCAATCACTCGCGTCAGCGAGTTTTTCGCAGGCTCGTCAGAGCCTTTTTCGCAGATGCCTCGGCATCTTTTTCTCCACGCGCACCTGCGCGTTTTTCGTACTTTTCTCCGGCACTACACTCGCTCCCGCTCGCGACGAAAAAGCTCCGCCTGCCGGCGAAGCTGTTAAAAACGCACTCCGTGCGTAACGAAAAAGGCGCTCCCGCGCCTGTTAAAAAGCCACCTGCGGTGGCTGAGTATATCAATCACGCGAACCAACGCGTTTTTCATGCATGGATTCATACTTGCTTCCTCTCTTTCCTGATCTTTGTCGTATTGATGGACTTGATTAACATATAACGAATACGGTTACACAAATGAACCAGCGGTCGCGCATCTTGTTCAGTTATCGTTTCCGTATTCTTCAACAATTCTAACCAGTACAATGTTTCGTTAGCCTCTTTCAATGCAATTTGCAGCTTAAAAACAAAATCATCCATCGAATAACCATAGCGGGCTTCGTGAATATTAGCTCCGATACTGCACGAAGAACGCAATATCTGATTTTTGATATGCCCCCGGTTTCGGATATTATCACACAGACGCACTACTTTCGTAGCAAATTGCATCGATAGTTCGGCAAGATTTTTGTCCATGCGATGAGAATATCAGGAGGCCAAAGCCTATGCAAGTAGTAACTCCTTGGAAAATAAAAAAACTCACTCCCTCTCGCGACGAAAAAGCTCCGCCTGCCGGCGAAGCTGCGAAAAACGCACTCCGTGCGTGGCGAAAAAGGCGCTCCCGCGCCTGTGAAAAAGCCACCGCAGGTGGCTGAGTATATCAATCACTCGCGTCAGCGAGTTTTTCGCAGGCTCGTCAGAGCCTTTTTCGCAGATGCCTCGGCATCTTTTTCTCCACGCGCACCTGCGCGTTTTTCGTACTTTTCTCCGGCACTACACTCGCTCCCGCTCGCGACGAAAAAGCTCCGCCTGCCGGCGAAGCTGTTAAAAACGCACTCCGTGCGTGGCGAAAAAGGCGCTCCCGCGCCTGTGAAAAAGCCACCTGCGGTGGCTGAGTATATCACTCTATCACCGTCCAGAGGCGGCCGTTGGCGGCGTGGATGAGTCGGATGTCCAGATCAAAGGTGCGGCGGAGGTTTTCCTCTGTCAGCACTTCGGAACGCTCGCCGTAGGAAAGGATTTCGCCCTGTCGCAAAATCATGCCGCGGGAAAATTCCGGCAGGATGTCCTCGATACGCTGGGTGATGAAGATGATGGTGAGCTGTGGGTGGGATTCGGCCAGCTCCGCGATGGTTCTGAGGAGGAATTCACGCCCGGCGATGTCGAGGTAGACGCTGGGTTCATCCAGAATCATCAGCTCGGGGTCGGTCATGAGGGCGCGTGCCAGCAGCACTTTCACCTGCTCGCCGCTGCTCATGGTGCTCACCTCGCGCTCTGCCAGCTCCTCTGCCCGCAGGGAATGCAGCAGGGAGGCAGCGCGAGCTTCCTCCTCCGGTGTGGGGTCACGGAAGAGACCGATGGTGGCATCCGGGCCGGAGAGCACCATTTCCCGGCCTGTCCAGTTGCGCTCGCTGTTGAGCCACTGGTGCATGAGCGGGCTCACCCAGGCGATGCGGCGGCGGACTTCCTGCAGGTTGACGGTGCCAAAGCGATGGCCCAGCACCTCCACCCGCGCACCAAAGAGCGGCCAGGCATAGCCCATGAGCATGCGTACCAGCGTGGTCTTACCCGCGCCGTTGGCACCCAGGATGAAGCAACGCTCCCCGCGCTTCACCTGCCAGTTGATGTTCTTGAGAATCTCCCGCCCGGAGAGAAAGACACGGGCGTTTTCGATGTTGATGATATTCATGCTCAGTGGGGTAAAAGGAAGAGACCGCAGCCGGAGCGATTGGCTCGGCTGCGGCCGGAAAATCAGGCTGCGACGGATACCGCCGCAGCGGGAGGAAGCATTAGTTGCGCTCGAAGAGGGCGCGAATCTTGCTGCCCACGATTTCGACCGGATGCTCGGCCAGAGCGGCGCGCTTGGCCATCAGGTTGGGGGCACCGGCGGCGGCCTCTGCCAACCAATCCTGGGCAAACTTGCCGGACTCGATGCGCTTGAGGGATTCCTTCATCTTCTCCTTGACCTCCGGGCCGAGAATCTGCGGGCCGTTGTAGTATTCACCGAACTCAGCGGTGTTGGAGATGACGCCGTTCATGGCCTGAATACCCTTGTTGTAGATGATGTCCACGATGAGCTTAGCTTCGTGCACGCATTCGAAGTAGGCCATCTCGTGCGGATAACCGGCCTCGATGAGGGTCTCGAAACCATACTTCATGAGGTCGACCAGACCGCCGCAGAGCACGTTCTGCTCACCGAAGAGATCCTCGTAGGTCTCCTGCTCCATGGTGCATTCCAGCACACCGCCGCGGGTCAGCCCCTCAGCCTTGGCCATGGCGAGCGCCACGTTGCGGGCGTTGCCGGTGGGGTTCTGCCAGACAGCAATGAGACCGGGGCAGCCGAAGCCTTCCTCGAACACGCGGCGAACCTCCGTGCCCGGACCCTTGGGAGCCACCATGATGACATCCACGTCTGCCGGGGGAACGATGGTCTTGAACACGTAGGCAAAGCCGTGGGAGCAGCAGAGAGTCTTGCCGGCGCTCAGACCGGGCTTAATCTGATTCTCGAACACCTCGCCGTGCTTCTCATCCGGCAGCAGGATGTGGATAATATCGGCACGGGCAGCGGCGGCATCCACCGTCAGTACCTCGAAACCGTCCTGAACAGCGGCATCCCAGCTCTTGCCGGGACGAAGACCGATGATGACGTTCACGCCGCTGTCGCGCATGCAGAGAGCCTGGGCGCGACCCTGAGCACCGTAACCGATGACGGCCACGGTCTTGCCGTTGAGAACGCTCACATCGGCGTCCTTATCGTGCAGAATATCCATGATGATGTAATGTTATGGGGTTAAACTGATCCAATATCCGATACGTGGGGATGGATGTACGCGACGAATTTAGCATCCGAGGGCGATAAAGCAAGCAAAAAAACAGGCATGCCCGCCCGGAAGCACCAAAATGGCAAGATTTTCCTTGCGCAGCGGCGTAAATATGGTACATTGGGTGGGTATGAAAAGCGTTTGCACCGGAAAATATAAAGGATTTACTTTGATGGAGCTGATGGTGGTTATCGCCATTCTGGCAGCGTTGATGGGTATCGGCGCCCCGGCCGTGTACTCTCACATGGGACTGGGCAAAGATGCCAAATGCCGCGCCAACCTCGAACAGTTGGTGCAGCTCGGAACCAAGTACGGCCAGGACATGGCGCACAAGACCCTGCTGCCCACCAGCGGTATGGACGATGATGAGGACACTGAAACCGTCTGCGAGACAGATGGCTGGTGGGTAGCGCTGGCACCCATGGCCGGTAAGGGTACCTACGTCATCCCGAAGAAAAAGGACGGCATCATGAAGGTGTCCTCCCTCTTCCACTGCCCGGCTGATGATCGTAAGAACATTGATAACGACAGCACGTTCGAAGCTAACGAAAAGAGCGTCTCCTACGTCTCCTGGACGGACGGCTCCGAGGACCCGGACAACGTGAACTCCTGCATCCGCACCACCGCCAAGCAGAATCTGGACATGCTCCCCTGGCTCTCCGACGGTAACCCGGTGAAGGGCAAGAGCGTGACCGATGCCGAAACCTTCCGCAAAATGGTGATACCGGCTGCCGACCGCCACAGCGGCACCGTGATGATGGCCTACGCCAGCGGCGTGGTCAAGGCCGTGGAGATCAACAAGTCCAAGCCCGAGGAACAGTTCCGCAAGCTCGCTCCCGCTCTGGCCAACCGCAAGGTGAAGGCGTCGGCCAATGAAGACGAGGAGGACGAATCCAACGAGGATGAAGAATAAAGGACTCTCCCTGCTGCCGCATCCCGCCTGCATTCCGCATCTGCACGGTGCGGTGCTGGTGGGACTGAGCGGCGGACGGGATTCCGTGGCCCTGTTGCATGTTCTGTTGCAGCAGGGCTGTTGTGTGCATGCCTGCCATGTGCACCACGGCATACGCGGCATCGCTGCGGATGCGGATGCCGAATTCTGCCGTACGCTCTGCAAGCGTCTGAGTGTCCCCTTCGAAGAGCACCGCATCGATGTGCCCGCTCTGGCTGAAGCCCGGCGGGTATCGCTGGAAACCGCCGCCCGCAGTGCCCGCCGTGAATTATTAGCTGCCGCCGCCGCCCGCTGCGGGACAAGCTGCGTAGCGCTGGCACACCATGCGGATGACCAGGCAGAGACCGTGCTGTTCCGGCTGGCACGCGGTGCTGCCGGCTACCGCGGCATGCAGCCCGTTCACACCGCACAGGGCATCGTCTGGCTGCGCCCCCTGTTGGAATACACCCGCAGCGACATTACCCGCTATCTGGAAGCGCTGGGAGAAGGCTGGGTGGAAGATGCCACCAACGCCGTGGCCGATGTGGCACGCAACCGCATTCGGCTGGAGGTTCTGCCCGCCCTCAACCACGCGCTGGAGCGGGATGTGGCTCCCATCCTGAACCGCAGTGCCGCCCAACAGGCTGATACCCTGGCTGCCTTGGCCGAAGCGCTCGATCTGCTCCCCCTCACCGACCCGCAGGGGCGGCTCTACCTACCTGCTCTGGCTGACCGCAGCCCGGCTTTTCGCCGCGCCGTGCTGCACCACTACCTCACCCGCGCGGGCGTTCCCGGGCTCACCCACGCCCACATCTGCGCGGTGGATGCCATCCTGCCGCCGGATTCCCCCGGCCACAGCGTGAACCTGCCCGGCGGCTTCCGCGCCATTCGGCGGCAAAAACGCTTATTAGCGGAAAATCCGCAGACAAACAATATCGGCAGTTGATGGAATGCAACGAGGGTGTCTGGTTGAAGCAGAAAAAATCCCCGATAGGTTTTAGGCCTTCCGGGGATTTTTTTCATCGGAAAGATGCCGTCAGGCATCGTTCTGGAGGGCTTCCTCTGCCAGCATGCGGCAGGAGCGCAGATCCAGCTTGCCCGTAGGCAGCGTGGGGATGGATTCCACGGGTACCACGTACTTGGGAGCCCAGAGATTCGGGATATTGTGAGCGGCCAATGCGGCGCGGATTTCGGCCAGAATGGCCTTTTCCTCCGAGGAGCGCTGGTGCTGCGGCAGGGCAGAGAGGAGGACGAGCGCCTCACCCTTCTGCTCATCGGCGATGCCGGTCACGGCAACCTGCACCCCTTCCTCAGCGGCGGGGTCAATGTCCAGAGCCTCGCAAATGGCCTGTTCCACACCCTCGTGGGGTACCATCTCACCGCCCACCTTGGAGAAGCGGGAAAGTCGGCCACCCAGCGTGATGAAGCCGTTGAGATCCAAAGAACCGATATCTCCCGTCTTGAACCAGCCATCGCGGAACAGCTCGGAGTTCATCTCTTCCTTGCCCACATAACCGTTGAAAATGTTGGCACCCTTGAGCCAAATCATGCCGCGCTCGGAGAGCGGAATCTCGCGGGTATCATCATCCAAATCCGTCACACGCACGGCAATGCCGGGCAGCGGGGCTCCGATGCTGCGCTTCACCGTGCCGGGCACATAGAAGGCCGAACCGGGAACGGCGGGAGCATCCGTCATGTTCACAGAGCAGACAGGCGCGGCCTCCGTCAGGCCATAGCCTTCCAGCAGTTCCACACCGAAGCGTTCCTTGAACTCACGCTCCACATCCGGCTGCAGCTTCTCTGCACCCACGATGAAGTTGCGAACGCTCTTGAAGGTGTCTTCCTTGGCGCGGCGCAGCATAGCGCGGGCAAAGGTGGGGGTGGAGCACACAAGCGTAATGCCGTACTTCTCTATCAAATCGCAGAGACTGCGGGCATCCGTCGGGTTCGGATATGACACCACCGGATAACCGGTCAGCATCGGCAGGAACATGGTCACCGTCACACCGAAGCTGTGGAAAATGGGCAGGCTACCCAGGAATACCTCTTCCCCCAAATCCAGGCGGCTGGCGCACTGAGCCACGTTCGCCAGCACCATGCGGTGGGTCAGTACCACCCCCTTCGGCTCGCCGGAGGAACCGCTGGTGAAGAGCATCGCGCATTCGTCGTTGTTGCGGCGGGCATCGGTATCGAAACGCTTGCAGATGAAGTTTGCCGGTGCCAGCTTGGCCATCAGCACGTTTGCGATGAGCTTCTTCTTATCCAGACCGCCCAGCAGATCTTCCACATAGATGCACTGCTCATGCGGCGGCCAGGGGAAGGTATCCAGCTTCTGGCGGAACTTGCGAGCCGTGATGAAGGTCTGCAACCCGGCCTGACGTACGGTGCTCTCAAAGGCGGCCTTAGAGGAAGCATAGTTGATGAGTACGGGAGTCACCCCGGCCAGCAGGCAGGAAAGCGTACCAATCACGCCACCGGCACCGGGCGGCAGGATAACACCCACTCGTGCTTCCCCGCGCTTCTTCAGCATGGGAGCCACGGTCATGGCCACACCCAGAGCCTTGAAGAACGGCAGCTCCGCACCGGTCATGCCGTCGATGATATTCACCTTGCCATTGGCTCGCATGCTTCTGACCAAGGCAGAAGTCACGGAACCGCAGAGCTGCGGGCAGGCTCCGAAAAACTCTGCACTCTTGTTCATCCAGGCGGAGAAAAGACGTTCACCCGTGCGGGGGCCGGGATGAAGCTGCGGCATGATGCACAATTCCTCGCGGCAGGGCTGGCTGTTATCATCGCGGAAGAGCCCGTTGAGATTCTCCGTATAATATCCCAGGAACACGGGGATGGGGGAAATATGCAGGCTGCCCACGGCAGAAAGGAACGGCGAAGGCACATCCGCCAGCGTACCGCGGCACTTGGCCACCTGTCCCGGCAGGAACACCACGCTCTTACCCTCTGCCATGCGATCCAGAATCTGCTCACGGACGCGGCGGGAGGTCGTGTTACGGAAATCAAAGTATTCGATGTCTACCTTCTTCTTCTGCAGGTAGTCCATCACCTCCGGAGCAGGCGGGAATGTGGAGTCCACCAGGTAACAGACCTGTCCGTTGAGAAGATGGTGCAACGCCTTACCCGCCGCCACACTCAGGCGGTTAGGCATGTAGAATGCCGGATTCTTCACATTTTCTTGTCCGCTGACATTCAACGGATTATTCAGAACGGGGAGAATAGCCATAATGTTTGTTGTAAAAAATTGAATCAAGGTCACCAAAAAGACCACCCGCTGATGATAAACGGGTGGTCTCTTTTTACCCGCAGGTATATTGTAACATATAACCTGCCATTTTCCAGTAAATTCTTACTGTTTAGGGTTATTTAGAAGGTGTAGGTCAGAGAGACGCTGCCCACCACACCGAAGTCACGGAAAGGAACCATGGAGGAGTTCTCCGTGTAGGCTCTGTACTCGGAAGCCTCATTAGCCTTAAGACCACCCTCGCCGAGCCAGTTGAAGCTCACACCGGGGGTAAGGATGAGGTTCTTCTTGATGAACCAGGGAGTGGAGAACTTAATCCAGAAAGCCTGAGTACCGTTGTCGCAGGCGTTGTAGCGGCCATCGAAGTAGTCAGCCGTAGCGCTCAGGGCGAACTCCAGCACACCGGCCACCTTGACATCCTCGGGCGTACCGATGATGGGAGCCTTGAAGCGCACATACGGCTCAAACCACCAACCGCGGATACCCTGGAAGCTCAGGCTCGTGGTCACGCCGACGGAGACCCACTTGGCGGGAGTCCACTCCGGTGTGATGAACACCTCATTCACGCAGGATGCACCCTGGTCGCGATAGTGCTTGGCCATCACGCCCAGCAGACCGCCGTGCACAAACTTATGACCGAAGGCCACATTCCACTTCTCCCTTGTGTACTTGAAGTCACTCACAATGGCTAACTCATTCTCAATGTTGGCCTGCTTGATGTGTAACTTTGTACCCTGTGCCAAAGCAGCATTGTATTCAGGGGTGCCGGGAGCAGGAACAGGCAATCCGGCGGCAGCCATGCCTGCCAGCTGCTGAGCCACCATGTAAGCCCCTACATTCGGACCGAAAGTGGGGTTGCCGTACAGAGTATGGCCGGAACAGGGAGCCTGATAAGCAATCGTGTTATTGAAAGTCCATGCACCCTCACGACCGAAATCATAGCTGGTCTTGAGAGCGGTGAAGAATACGCTGTCACCCTGTGCCACAGAGTGGGACACCACATAACCGCGGCCGGTGTAGTTCGTAGCATAGCCACCCGTCAGGGAGCCGGAAAGACGCTTGAAGTCCGGAGCCTGTTCAAGAGTAACGGCGGGAGTTCCGGCAAGGGCGGTCGTGCTCAGCAGAGCAGCGGCAATCAGTATATAGCTAAGTTTCATGTGTTATACGTGTTGGTTTCTTATTGAAGGGATCCGGACCCGTCTGTTATGTGTCGGTCGTTCTCCGAGCTCAGATTAGCTTTTCTAACCATTATTGTCAAGAAAATATGCTAGAGTACGGTCTATTTCGTGATTTTTTTGTCACTTTTTTGCCAATTTTGGTAAATTTTTGGGGAATTTTGGTGTTTTTCTTTGTCATTTGTTCTCTTTTTCGCGTCATTTGCTTGATTTTCTAGTGCAAAATATGTATCTTGAGCATACTCAAGCTTTTTTTGCCGACACTCCCCATACTACACAAAAAAAGGAACTCCTGCACGGAGTTCCTCATCAAATTGACATCCCTGACGCCACTATGAGCAGGGAACAAACAGAGCATCAATGCAGCGGCTGCCCCTTGATAATGGGGCGATAAACCGGCCGGGGTGATGCACAATACTCACGAGTAGAGGGAAGCACCGCTCTTTTCACACGCTTTGCACCGCATTCGGAGTTCAGGGATCGGGAGCGATTGGCCCGCTCCTGCATCGCGCGATTCCGGGCCACACGCGCCTGCGCTCTGTCAGTCCCGGCGCGTTTCGACGCACTGCTACCTGATAGAGACGCTTACAGAACGCAGCGCAGGGTTGACTCCATCAGAGCCAACCCTGCGCGGGAAAGAATAAGCGGGAGCTTACTTGATGAGGCCCAGCTCGCGACCGGCCTGAGCAAAGGCATCGATGGCGCGGTCAAGCTGCTCGGTGGTGTGAGCGGCGGAAATCTGGGTCCGGATACGAGCCTGTTCCTTGGGCACAACGGGATAGAAGAAGCCCATGGCGTAGACACCCAACTCCAGCAGACGAGCACTCATGCGCTGAGAAAGAGCAGCATCGCCAATCATGACAGGCACAATGGCATGACCGGCACCGGCCAGATTGAAGCCGCACTGCTCCATGCCCTTGCGGAAGTAAGCAGCGTTGCTCTGCACGCGCTCGGTCAGCTCGGTGGAGGCTTCCAGCATGTCCAGCACCTTGATGGTGGTGGCGGCGATGGCGGGCATCACGCTGTTGGAGAAGAGGTAGGGGCGGGATTTCTGGCGCAGCATGTCCACCACTTCCTTGCGGGCGGAAACATAGCCACCGGACGCACCGCCCAGAGCCTTGCCGAAGGTACCGGTGGTGATATCAATCTTGCCGAAGAGACCGCAGTGCTCGTGCGTACCGCGACCGCGGGCACCCAGCACGCCCGTGGCGTGAGATTCGTCAAAGTGTACCAGAGCGCCGTACTTCTCCGCCAGCTCATGAATCTTGTCCAGACTGGCAACGATACCGTCCATGGAGAACACACCATCCGTGGAGATGAGAATGGTGCGGGCACCGTTGGCCTTAGCTTCCTGCAGCTTGGCCTCCAGATCTGCCATATCGTTGTTGGCATAGCGATAGCGGGCAGCCTTGCAAAGACGCACCCCGTCGATGATGGAAGCGTGGTTCAACGAGTCGGACACGATGGCGTCCTCCTTGGTGAGCAGCGCCTCGAAGAGACCGCCGTTGGCATCGAAGCAGGAGCCGAAGAGGATGGTATCCTCCGTGCCGAGGAAGGCGCTGAGGCGCTCCTCCAGCTGCTGGTGCAGCGTCTGCGTGCCGCAGATGAAACGCACGGAAGCCATACCGAAGCCCCAGCGGTCAATAGCCTCCTTGGCGGCCTTCTCCAGCTCAGGATGATTGGCCAGGCCCAGGTAGTTATTGGCGCACATGTTAATGACCGTGCTGCCATCCTTCAGACCCACCTCAGAGAACTGGGGGGTGTTGATATAGCGTTCCTGCTTGAAGAGACCGGCTTCCTTGAGGGCAGCGAGGTCGCTTACCAGACGATTCTTGAAATCAGTGTTGTACATAAGATGATAAAGCTGCAACGAGCCGCGGGAATTGTACTCCCGGAAACAGCTTCTGTCAATGTTCTATCCCGCCCGCTGAGGGCCTTTTTCACTTTTTTACATTTTTTTTGAACGAAACGGTAGCGGTCTGCGTCCTATCCCTATCAGTCAATAAACCCGGCGGGGGAGTGAAGGAGAGAGCACCACCCCGCCACCAAATGGGAGAGGCTGAGTTTCATAAGGTAGTAAGTAGAATGCGGGCGGCCCGGTGGGTCGCCCGCGTTTTCTTTGCCTCCGGCGGGCATGGTGCCAGATTTTTCCCTTGCGGGGCGAGAATGAATCAGGTAGAATGGCGGACGTGAGTTACCAGGTCTTTGCCAGAAAATATCGCCCGCGCACTTTCAAGGACGTGCTGGGGCAGGATCATGTCGTGCGCACGCTCTGCAACGCCATTGAGCAGAAGCGACTGGCGCATGCCTACCTCTTTGTCGGCCCGCGCGGCACCGGCAAGACCTCCACCGCCCGCATCTTTGCCAAGGCGCTCAACTGCAGCGGCGGCCCGAAGGTGGATTTCGATCCGGATGAGGACGTGTGCCTGGAGATAGCGGAGGGGCGCAGTCTGGACGTGCTGGAGATTGACGGTGCCTCCAACCGCGGTATCGACAACATCCGCGACCTGCGCGACAACGTGCAGTTCGCCCCCACGCGCGGGCAGTATCGCATCATCTATATAGACGAGGTGCACATGCTCACGAAGGAATCCTTTAATGCGCTGCTCAAGACGCTGGAGGAACCGCCCGCGCATGTGATGTTCATCTTTGCCACTACGGAGCCGCACAAGATTCTGCCCACCATCCTGTCGCGCTGCCAGCGTTTCGACCTGCGCCCGATTCCGGCGGACATCATTGCCCGCCATCTGGTCAACATCGGTGCAAACGAGGGAGTGGCCGTGTCCGAGGCCGCTGCCTTTGCCATCGCCCGCGTGGCTGATGGCGGCATGCGCGATGCCCAGTCCATGCTGGACCAGCTGGTATCCTTCTGCGGCAACCGCATTGAGGAGCAGGATGTGAACGACATCTTCGGCGTGACCAGCCGCGAGACCGTGGCCCGCGCCCTGGCCTATATTCTGGATCGCCAGCTGCCGAGCCTGCTGCACCTGGTGCATGAACAGGCAGAAACCGGGCGCGACATGGGTCAGCTACTCTCCGAAATCATGGGTGCGGTGCGCGAGCTGCTCATCACCAAGGTTGCACCGGAAGAAGCCTCCATGACCCTGCCGGAGCAGTGGCGAGAAACGCTTGCCGCCCTCATGAGCCGCACCCCGGCGGACAAGATTGTGCGCCTCATGGAAATCCTCTCCGCCGCAGAGGAACACATGCGCTGGAGCACCAATAAACGCCTGCATCTTGAGATGGGGCTCATCCAGGCCGTCCATTCCCTGGCCGAAGCCAACATCAGCGATATCATCCGCGCCCTGAACGGCGCCCCGCTGCCGGAGACGCCCATCGCCACCACTCCCCTGCCCGCTGCTCCGGTCATGCCCGCCGCTCCCGCGCCGGTACCGACCACGCCGCCTGCCCCGGAGCCGCAGCCGACAGTTCCCCCGGCCCCCATGCCGGAGCCCGAGCCGATGCCGGAGCCTATACCGGAAGATGTCCCCATGCCGCCGGGATTGGAACCCATCGATGATGCACCACCCTTATTCGGTGACATGCCGCTGCCGCCGGAGGGGCCGACAGATGCGCCGCCCGCCGCCGGTCCGATGACGCCGGAGATGTGGCAAGCCTTGGTGGCAGAGCTGCAGAAACGCGCCCCGCTCAAAGCCGGCATGATTGGCAACACACTCTTCACCGGTGATGAGGACGGTCTGGTGACCATCGGCATCCACCCGGAGGACACAGACACGCGCGATGCCCTGCTGGAGGACGACTTGCGGCAGCTGATGGATGAGCTGGCACCCGCCATCTGCGGCCACAGCATCACCCTGCGGCTGGTCATGGACAATAGCATCCCCCCGCCCGTGGTGGAAGCCCCGCCGCCTCCTCCCATGCCGGAGCCCGCACCGCGCCCCAAGCCCCAGCCGAAACCGGCCCCCGCCCCGGCAGCCGCGCCTGCCAAGCCGGAGGCACCGCCCTCCCTGCGTCCCACGGAGGAAGAGTTCTACCACGACCCGTTGATTGAGCTGGCGCTCAAAGAGTTCCACGCCTCCATCATCAAGCAGTAATCTTTTTATTCACCATCAACCACACGAACAGATACCATCCATGAACCTCCAGAAAATCATGAAGCAGGCTCAGGCCATGCAGGCCAACATGGCCAATGCTCAGGCCCGCCTTGCAGAAAAGGAATACACCGCAGAAGCCGCCGGCGGTAAAATCAAGGTCACAGCCAACGGTACCGGCATGGTGACCGCCCTGAGCATTGACCCTGCCGTGGTGGACCCGGATGATGCGGAGTTCCTGCAGAGCCTGCTGCTCAAAGCCGTGCAGGATGCCCTCAACGGCTCCAAGGAAATGGCCGAAAAAGAGATGCGCAAGGTGACCGGCGGTCTCGGCTTCCCCATGTAACTCACCCCTCACGATGCGTGGATTTATCCCAGTCCTGTCAACAGCCGCCCTGCTGGGCAGCGCGGCTATGGCAGCCCCGGTGCAGGTAGGTACCTTCCCGGCCAAAATCGTGCCGGAGCAAGTGGCAACCCTGCCGCTGGAACGCGGCATCGTGAGCGACCTGGCCACCCCCGGTGAACCGCGCAAGCGCGGTGACGTGCTGGCCGTCCTCAACAAGGAGCAAATGGCTCAGGAACGCGAGGAAATGGAGCTCAAACTCGCTCGCGACCGCATGAGCCGCAAGGACGAAATCCGCAAACTGGAGGCCCAGCGGCGTAAAATTGTCTTCTACCTGAGCCTCTCTAACAGCGAGCGCCGCTATGCTCAGGCCACAGGCAGCGAGAACGACCTGCCGCCCTCCGAAGAGACACTGGCAGATATCGATGAACGCATCGCGCTGCTGAAGCGGGAGGTGGATAGCATGGAGCGCATTCGGAACAATGAGTTGACGCGTAAGCATGCCCGCAACACCCTGCGCATGCCTTTCGACGGGCGGGTGCAATACCACTTCACCCTGCCGGAGAACACTGCCGAGCCGTTCGAGTACAGCGCCACCGGCTCCCTGCCCTTTGCCACCATCTGCGATGACTCTGCGTTCTACATCACGCTGAACATTTCCCGCGCAGAGCTGACGCAGCTGCCGGAGAAGCAGTTCCAGGTACTCATCAGCCTGCCGGAGGGCCGGGAGCTGCGCGGTGAGTTCTCTCACCGCCGCGTGGAACAGGGCAACGGCGGCGATATGCTCGTCTACTTTTTCCGCATCCCGGAGAAAGACCACGAGTGCGCCTTCGGCATGCTGGGCAGCAATGCCCGCGCAACGCTCATCTTCAATGCACCGGACGGCACCATGGAGCTCGACAAGGGTGAGCTGGCGCGGCATCCGGCCGCCGCCGACTGCCGGAACTGGGAAGAGTTGATACAGAAACTCTACCCGGAGTACCATCTCGTCCTTATCAGTGAACACCAAATCCTCATCCGCCCGCGCTGAACATGAACCTGACCTGCCGCAACGTCTGCTTTTCCTACCTGCGAAATATCCCGGTGCTGGAGGACTTTTCTCATGTCTTCCGTCCCGGTATCACCATTCTGAAGGGCTATTCCGGCTCCGGCAAGACGACCTTGCTCAAGCTGCTGGCCGGCTACCTGAAAGCCCGCTCCGGCAGCATTGAAACACCCACGGGCAACAACGTCACCGGGCGCCGCTACCGTCGGCAGGATGTGGCCTACATGTTTCAGGGAATCAACCTGCTGCCGCTCATGAGCGTGGAGCGCAACCTGCGGCTCGCGGCAGAGATGGCCGCCCTTCCCGGCAAGCAGTGGAAACCCCGCTGCGAAGCCCTCCTGCGCGATTTGGGGCTGGAGGAACTGCGCCACCGCCGCGCTGACAAGCTCTCCGGCGGCCAGGCTCAGCGAGCGGCTCTGGCCCGCACTCTGATGAAGGATGCACCCACCATCCTGCTGGATGAGCCCACCTCCGGGCTGGATGACAGCAATACCAACATCATCCGCAAGCTGATTCAGCAGGATGCCTCCAACCGCATCTGCATCATCAGCACCCACGACAGCCGCCTCTTCGACCTGGCAGATGATCTCATTGATTTCGACACTCCTGTATCTTGCTAAGGATACGCTGCACCGCTGGCTTTCGCGGCTCTCCAGCCCGCTGGCGCGCGTGCTCGTAGTGTTCTTTCTGTCGCTCTGTGCCCTCTTTTTTCTGGGCACCTATGTCATCTCCGTCAACGTGGTGCGCGACCGCATTATGGCAGAGGGCGGCGATACGGTGCATGCCATCGTTTCACCGGAAAACGGCGGCAGTTTCCATGTGCCCGGCCAATCCGAGCTGAGCAGGTGGCTGCAAGCCGATTCCTGGAATCTGCTGGTGGTGGGAAGCGCCCGTACCACCGACCGCAGCTCCGTCACCATCTATACCACCGATTTCGGGCGATACGGGCAGCTGCTGCCCCTCATGGCGCAGAACGGCAACCCCACGCTGGTCTGCCCGGCCGAGGGAAGTGACAGCTTCCCGGAGGGACTCATGGATATCAGCACCGGCGGGCGTCACGGCAGCACCTACACCGTCAGCGTGCGGCATCTTCCCACCGACCACCCGCTGGCACGCACACTGAAACGCGGGGGGCTGCTTCTCTCCCCGGAGGATGCAGCAGCACTCGTGGGGGAGGAACGCCTGCAACAGGCCACCCGCCAAATGCTGCTGAAAGTACACAGCCTGAACAACGCCGATGATATCCGCCGCGTGGAGAACTACCTCCGGAATCTCATCCGGCTGGAAGGCGCACACGGCAACGTGTCCTCTGCCGTGCGGCTGCTGGAGCAGATGGATATCGTGCTGAGCAACCAGATGCAATGCCGCGCCGGATTCTGTCTGGGCATCGTCCTCATCGTCGGCATCCTGCTCACCTCACTGGCAGGCATGGAGTACCGCCAGAACGAATACATCTACACCCTCATGAAGAGCTTCGGCATCCACCCCATGCTGCTGGTATGGAGCTTCCTCTGCGAAAATCTCCTGCTGGTGGCGCTCTCTTTCGCCGCCGCTTTTGCTGTCTTCATGCACAGCCAGGATATCATCCTCACCCAGTTCTTCAAACTGAGTGAGTACCGACTCAGCGCTGCGGAAATCATGCCGGAAATCCGGCTCATCAGTGCGGCGCTTCTGCTCTGCGTACTGGTTTCTTCCCTGCCCATCATTGTGGCCGCCAACCGCGAAATCGGTCGTGTCCTCAAATAGGAAAAGTTCCTTTCTCTGTCAGCATTTTGTTGCAGATGAAGTTTTAGCTTGAATCCCCGCATTTTTGTGCTAGAAATAGCATATCTTTTCCCTTCACAGGGCTTTTTATCACCTCATTAACAACATCAATAATACCATGGATATCCAAGTTGCAGTCCTTTGCGACTACGCCGCCGATTATCAGGGCAAGCTCTGCGTGCAGGGTGCCTTCGATACTCTCTTCGCCCGTCAGTTCCCCGTCATCCACCCCTCCTGCGCTCTGGCTCTCCGCCTCTGCATGACCCCCGAGGACGCCGGTGACCACAAGCTCGGCATCGCCATTGTGGACGAAGACGGCACTCCCCTCGACAAGGAGCGCATGCCCATCGTGGGTGACCTCAAGGTGGCTCTGCCCGAAGGCGCTGCTTTCCTGACCCGCAACCTCATCATGAACTTCCAGGGCCTTCGCTTCGAGAAGACCGGCAACTACAGCATCGACATCACCCTCGATGGCGAGCTCGTGCAGCGCACTCCCCTGCGCCTCGTTCAGGTTGCCCAGCCCGACCAGCAGTAATAATTGCTGTCATTCGTTTTGTAAAAAATCCCTTCTGCCGGTTGGCGGAAGGGATTTTTTTGACGAAATCACCATTAAATAACGTGCTTACCTCCTGCGGCGAGCGAGGTTCAGCAGGGCAGCATAGGCTCGCTTCTCGCCGCAGGCGGCGGCTTTGCGATACCAGTACGCAGCCAACTCCGCGCTGCGGGGAGCGCCCAGCCCCTGCTCAAAACAGTCGCCCAGTTTCAACGCAGCAGCAGCGTGTCCGCGCCCGGCGGCAGATTCCAGACAGCTGACCCCGCCGGATGGGTCACGGCGGCAGCCCAGCCCCTTCAGATAGCATTTACCCAGCCAATAGAGCGCATCTGCATCTCCCGCGCGGGCAGCCCTATCGAACCACTCGACCGCCTCCTCAAAGTTGCGCCCCTCGCCGCGCCCGCGAATCAGGCGCTTCGCCAGCTGCATACACGCCGCCACATCACCAGCCGTTGCCCGTGCTCGCAAATCCGTCATCATGATTGGCATCAGAACTCCTTGCGGCTGAAAATCCAGGTAGCAGTCACCACATGCAGCAGCAGATACCCCAACGCTATCACCGCCAACGTACCCAGCGCCGCCCAGGAGAGCGGAGCCCCGGCAGAGGCCGTGTCTGCCACAGCAAAAAGGCTGAAATCCGGCAGCAGCACACTACAAACCGTCTCCACACCGCGCATGAAGGCAGATGTGCCCTGACCCGCCGTCAGCGATACGAACAGCGAGCTCTGGAACATCCCGACAAAATAACCACCCAATCCGAAAATGATACTCACGATGCTGCCGCTCGTGCAGCAGGAAATCAGCAAGGTAAACCCCGTCAGCACCACATACCCGAGCAGAGACGCCAGAATGCCGCGCTGCAGATTCCAGCTGTTGCCGGCGGCACTCACCTGCTCCAGATAGGGTCGCATCTCCTCCGCCGTGTAACCATGAGCCGTCAGCGCGGCGGTCAACTCTGCGGCGATACTTGTCCCGCGCACATGCAACAGCACACTCATCAGCCCATCCATGAGCCCCAGCATCAGCACCAGCAGAGCCACCACACCCAGCGCCTTGCCCAGCAGATAGTCAAAACGCGGCACAGGCTTGCACAGTATCGTGTACAGAATACGATCCTCCGTATCTCGCGGAATCAGCAGCGCGGTCGCCGCCACACAGAAAATCAGGCCGAAGAGGTGCATGCAGCCCAGACAGACATCTTTCAGGAACTGGAGCTGCGCCACGCCCTGATACTCCATGCTGATATTCTCCTGATACGGTACAAATTGCAGCGCCAGAAACAGCACCGCCACCACCGCCGGCACCAGAAAAAGACGCATCCGCACCAGCTGCGTCAGCGTCACCCCGGCCACAGCCGCCACACGGGCAGGCATCCGCAACACACCTGTGAGCAAGCCCCCCATGCGACTCTCCCCCCTCTGCGGGTTTTCAAGAATTACTTGCGAGCAGCGTGCTCACCGTCATCAATCAGCTGCCAGAACGAGCGGGAATTACCCAGCGACACGTCCTCGGAATCCCCACCCATACCGGAGCGGAAGAGGAAATCCTTCAACGAGTCAGCATGCAGCACGCGCTGCACCACCACCGTCTCCTCATTCTCCACCGTGAAGTAAATACGATAATCCTGAGAACGGAAGCGATAGATACGGCGGCCATTGCGCTCCACCACGCCAAAACGCGAATCCGTCGGATTATCCTTCAGACAATCCGCATCCACCTGGAATCCGTTGAACAACTGCAACAACTCCAGAGCAGGAATGGCAGAAACCTCTGCCGCACTGATTTCATTAAAAGCGATCTGATGCACGCGGTGACTATACTCTAACTCAGTCCATTTAGCAAGCAAAATATGTGTTCTCTCCCTACCATCGTCGCGCCGCACAGCGGTTGAAAACCTATTCCTGCGGAATAGGTACTATAACAGGGAATAGCCTTGACAATGGGGGCTTTGTTATGAGACACTAACGGCCGTGCTGGATATATGTCTGCTGGGAACGGGCGGCACACTGCCGCTGATGAATCGCTGGCTCACCTCGCTGATGGTGCGCTACAAGGGACACGCCGTGCTGATTGATTGCGGTGAGGGCACCCAGATTGCAGCACAACGGGCCGGAGTGACGCTCAAACCGGTGGATAAGATATTGTTCACTCATCTGCATGCCGACCACATTTCGGGGCTGCCCGGGCTGCTGCTGACGATGGGAAATCAGGGTCGCACAGAAGAGCTCTCCATCGTGGGTCCCGTGGGCACGGAGCGGGCAGTAAATGCGCTGCGCAGCATTGCACCGAACCTGCCGTTCGATATCCGTGTGAGTGAGCTGGAAACGGATGAGGAGCTAATGTATTTTCTGGAATGTGATATCCGCGCATTCCGGGTGAATCACGGTGTGCCGTGCTATGGGTACAGCTTCTCCCTGCCGCGGGCGGGGCGTTTCGATGCCGCACGGGCACGAGAGCTGGCGATTCCGCTGCCATTCTGGAACCGTCTGCAGAAAGGCGAAACAATTGAACACGAGGGAAGCACCTACACACCGGAGATGGTGCTGGGAGCGCCGCGTCGGGGGCTGAAGCTGACCTACTGCACGGATACGCGCCCCACTCCCGGCATTGCCTCAGCGGCAGCGGATTCGGATTTATTCATCTGCGAGGGGATGTATGGCGAGGACGAGATGCTGCCCAAGGCGCTGGAGAACCGCCACATGCTGTTCAGCGAGGCGGCGCGGCTCGCGGCGGATGCCGGCGGCGTGCGTGAGCTGTGGCTGACGCACTACAGCCCCTCCCTGCCCAACCCGAAAGCCTTCCGCGAGGTGGCTCGCGCCATTTTCCCCAACACGTTCACCCCGCGCGATGGATGGACGAAAACACTTGTTTTTGACGAAGAATAACCATGTTTGAGTTCAGCGACATCCTCTCCCACCTGTTCGGGTGGTTTGATTCGACAGATTTCAGCAGCCTGCTCCCGGCTGCTGATACCTCCGTGGCGGGCGTGATAGCCGTCGTTCTGCTGGGAGTCTGGATTCTGACCAAAGTGATGCGCGTGCTGGTGGGCACCATCTGCGTGGTGTGCCTGCTGTATCTGGCGCTCAAACTGGGGCTGGGAATTGACCCCCTGCCGTATATCATTCCCTGACGGGGTGTAGCTTCACCTCGCACGGAAGCGGCGGCAGCAGCGAGAACAGCATATCTCGAGCATCCGATCCGGTGAGGATGAATTGCCGGCTCAGCGGCTCTGTCACGGCAGCCACTGCCAGCACACTCCCATCCGATACCAGAGCTATCAGTCCCTTCTCCTGAGCCAGAGGCAGCGTCAGCCGATGCAATCGCGCCGTTGCCCCCGGCAGCAGGCGAATCCGCACGCCTTTTTTCGAGCTCAGGACTTCGCTGACAGGCACGATTTCCGCCTCAGCCACACCCTCATTGCTGACAAGAAGTCCCTCGCTGCGAGCCACCTCCGGCGCACGCACGATGAGATATGCGTAGCCGATATTTCCCTGCTCATCTGTACCGGGCTGCTCGGCCAGCATGTAACCTGCGGTATCGCCGTCATCCGGCAGGTGGGGCAGACGCGGAGGCGGGGTGGTGCGGGGGCTCTCCATCCAGGCGGTCATCTCCAGCTCGTAGCGTGAGATGATGTTAATGACGGCAGCGCTCCCCAACAGTTCCTCCTGCCGGGGATGCACCGCCAGAAAGCAGGTCTGCGGACGACGATTGAGGAAGTGCTGCAGGACGACAGCGGCATTCTCTCCCGGGCGAAGCTTCAGCGGGCAATACAGATGCAGAAGCACCCGGCCCTCATGCCGCACCAGCCGTGGCGGCATGTCGTGAGGAGCCAGCAGACGACAGCGCTCTGCCACCGACCGAAGAGCCTCCCGTTCCTGTTTCGGAGTCAGGGTCTCACCCCCTGCGGGCAACAGCTCCACCCGCCATACATAGTCCGGCTGCCGGGGCTCCGGCACGGTGAAATCAATTCCCTGTGCATCGGATTGCTGCCCGGGAACAACATTTCCGGTGCAACACAGCAGAAAACAAATCAGCAATCGCAAATCCACGTTTATCACCTTTTCGGATTCGTCTATTCGCCATCCTCGGCCTTTTTATCGCGACCCAGGAGCTCGCGAGTGCTCTTGATGGACTGTCGATAATATTCACGGAAGTTGGTGATGGTAGGCTGTGGCGTCTTTTCGCGGCGACCTTCCACATACCAGTTGGCATCATTGCGGTCGTAGTCTGCCTCAGAAGTGGCGTAGGTCGAGTCATGATAGTCGGGGCCGGCCACCCCATCCATGGAGGAGCGGTGGGTGCTGTCCACCCCATAGCGGGATGAATGGCTGATGCCGTGAGTGGGGTTCATGAAATCCGGACGCATATCGCTGCCATAGGCCATCTTCCGGTCCTTTTCGCGGCGGTCGTCCTCCCGGGAGTAACGCGAATCCGCACCGGAATAAATGACGGAGCGGGAATCATTCTCTCGCAGCGCACCGTAGGATTTCGTGAGGTATTCATCCTGCATCCTGCGAGAGTCATCCAGATGTTTCTGGAACGAGCTGACGCGGTTAGAGGAAGTCTGCGGCACGCCGTCCTGGCCTTTCTTCTCCATGAAAGCGGATTCAAACTCTTTCTCAAAGCTGGAATTGAGGTCGGACTGCGTGGCACCCTCACTTTCTTTCACCTCCTGTCCATACTGGTCGTATACCGTGCGCACCGGAGTGCAGGCGCACAGGAACAAAACAGGCAGCAGTGGCAGCAGGAGCTTCATCGGTGGCAATAGTAAACAATCAGGCAGGGGGGGTATCCGGGGCATCGCCGCCCTCCAACATCTCCGTGGTCACCTTGTAGACAGCACCGCAGCGCGGGCAGGAAGCCTCCACATAGCCCTGCTCGGAGAGCTGGTCGGCAAAGTTGTGCCGCATGGAGCGGATGATAGGCAGAATCTTGTCCACCGTGCACCCGCAGCGGAAGTAGAACTTGCGAGTCTCCAGCACCTTCGTCT
This sequence comes from uncultured Akkermansia sp., assembly GCA_964471605.1. Lineage (GTDB taxonomy): Bacteria > Verrucomicrobiota > Verrucomicrobiia > Verrucomicrobiales > Akkermansiaceae > Akkermansia. Next base: position 24,806 of record CAYYKC010000016.1, read on the forward strand.
GCTCTGCCACGTCGATATTCTGCACATCCTCAGCGGTGAGCGCCTCCAGCCAGTCGTGGTCAGCACCGGGTTGTGCCGTGAGCAGGGCGAATCGATCGTTCCCCAAATCAAAGGCACGAGCCATGCGCTGCTCGCTCTGACGATAATAGGACTCCACCCAGGACTCCACATTTCCCTTGCCCAGCGTGATGGCAGAGGTCTGCGGTTCTTTGTTGGGCATCAGATTCTGAGCAAAGAGCATATTAGTCTCCGTCTCACGCACACCCTCGGTAAAAGCACGCCCGACCACCTCCTCATCAATGGAGGAACCGGAGACAAAATAGTTGGCCGGGCCGGGGGTGCAGGTGTTGAACGTCCAGGCGTGGTACTCCTGCCAGGGGCGGGAAACCAGATGCAGGGTGAAATAGGCGAGCAGCTTCTTGAGCACGCCGTCCTCACGCTCCGCATTGCGCTGCCCGTGCTGCATGAGATGCAGGTAATAATCCACATACAGAGGCGACATGTCGGCACGCAGCAGCAGGCAGTTGCGCTGACGCACGAAAACTGCCTGCACTGTGGTGAATTCCGCTACCGATTCCTGTTGGCTTGCCATGAGATGAGGGTTGGTTTATTTCTGTCTCACATCATACCCCATCTCTCCCGCCCCCGCAAGCGCAAAAGTGCCGCATGCCGGGTTAATCGCCATCAGAAGGCAAAGACCCCCTGCAGCTGGAAGACAACGGCGTGGTCGCGGGACTCCGCATGCACGGGGTTGAAGATGTACTGGATATCCGGCTGCAGGTAGAACGTGGGCGTGAGCTGTACCACCGCCGTGAGCTCCAGACCATACTCATCCTTGTGAGCGTACGGCTTTTCCGTGCCGCCTGCCCGCTGCCAGAGGAAGCCGAAACCTACCTGGTCATTATTTTGGCTGCTTCCCCAGCCGGAGGAGGTGAACGGCGCCTGGAGCACCAGCCCGGCCGTGGCGGCGGCACGCACCCCGGTCACAGTGGCGGCATCGCTGTCCAGATACCCGCAGCGGGTGAAGAAGCCCAGACGGGAATTATGCCCCAACTGCTGCTGGATGTTGCAGGCAATACCATCGCCCGTTGCCCCGTCATTGCGGGTAATGGAGTATTGCAGGCGATAAGTGCCCGGCCCGATTCCCCAGACATCATCGAAGACGAAGCCGATTTCGCCCACATGCACCCAGTAATCGCGGCTGATGTGACGGAAAGGATTCTGATTGATACCGCCGTTGCAGCCGGAGGTGGCATACATGGCGTAGAAGTTCTCAGAGGGTTGCCAGGCCGTCATATACCCCCAGTTCCCCCACTCCAACGGCAGGCAGGGATTGCTGCCGAAAGCTGAATTGGTGAGATTGCCGTGCCAGGAGCCGGCATAGGCATTCTGATCCAGATAATTGGAGACGTCCAGCGTACCGACCATCCCCACCCATTGCCCCTCAAAGGCGCTGAATCCGAGGGCAAGCTCCGGCAGGAAGACACCGTTACCACCGCGCAGGCTGCTCTGCGGCTGGCTGAGGCTGCCCAGGCTGCGCTGCACCCCGCCGCGCCGCTGGTTGAAGTTTACCCCCACCCCCCAATCCGCCTCAAAGGACAGAAACAGGCTGTGGGCATTATCGCGGGTCTTGGCCAGGAACCACTTGCCCGCTGCCTGGAAATTGAACGCAGAGAAATTGTTGCGCTGCCCGTGAATCGAGGGTGCTATACGGGCATAATTGTAGGATGCCACCGCATTGTACTGCAAGCCATAGTCGGAGAGGATTCTTTTCACACGCTGAGCTCCGGTTGAAATGGGGTCACTCTGCACAAAGGTACAGGGTTCCGCACAGGTGTTACCGGGCACGAACACACTGTCCAGATAAGGCATGAAACGCGGAGCACTCGAGGGAAAGAACTGCCAGCGTCCCCAGGTGAGCGGGCCATCCGTGGCGGCGGCATGGCGTCTGCTCTGCTCCAGCAGCGGGGCAGATGTCGGGACACCACCGTGACGCCGCGCCTGCTGCTGCTCCGGGTTCATCCCCTGCCGCAGACTGGTCGGCACCGTGCTCTCCGGCATCATGCCCGGCAACCAACCGAAAGCCGTATCAAGGTACTGTGAGAGGGGCTCCTGAGCTGCCGCGGCCGCAGCTGTTATCAACAATGCACAAATGCTTCGGGTCTTCATAGTAGCGGTGCGACACCTCCGCACTCCCTAACCATGAATAACATTTACGAGTGATGAGTTACGACTTACGAATTCAACGCTCAGGGAAAACATCTGCGCGACAGCGCAGCGAACTTTAAATTCGTCAATCGTACTTCGCTAATGTTTGTCCGTATCGACCGTCTCGAAGAGCGGGCGGTAGGAGGGGAGACTCCAGTTGAAGTACACGGCAGCCATGCGGGTGACAAAGACCACTACTGTGCCCACGATGTAAGAAGTATCCACCGAGCAACCCAGCCATTGCAAGCCCAGAAAGACCACGCAACCGGCAAAGGCGGCGGAGGCATAGATTTCACGGGAACGGAAGACGTAGGGCACATTGCCGGTGACGACATCGCGCAGGATACCCCCGGCCACCCCGGTGCAGACTCCCATGCAGATGCACACCAGATTCGGGCAGCCGAGCATCTGAGCCTTAGCGGCACCCAGCATGGTGAAAAAGGCCATGGAGAAAGCATCCGCCACGCGGATAGTGCCCTTGGGCATGCCGATGTAGCGGGTCACATAGAAGACGATGACGGAGGTGATGAGCGCCATGTAGAGGAACTGCACATCGCTGTCCGTCACCCAGTAGACGCGCACGGGGTTGCCGTTCGGCTGCATGGTTCCGCTCAGCAGAATATCACGCACGGTACCACCGCCCAGCGAGGCAATGGTACCGCAGATGATGATGCCAAAGATATCCATGCGGACGCGGGTGGACGCAGTCGCACCGGCGATGGCACCCACCACCGTAGCAAACACACAGCTCAGGTAAAAGAGAATGTGGTCGTCAAATCCTGTAATCTGCGCGAGCGTTATCATGCGGATATCTTACTTGAAAAGCTGGTTAATCATCCAGATGACTGCCACTATCAGCAGCACAGGCCAGAAGATGCTCAGGGCTCCCACTGCCAGCAGGGCAAAGATAACCAGTCCCAGCGCCACCAGCAGCAGCGGCACCAGCATGCCGCTGCGCCACAGCGCCTTGAGCAGACCGGGATTGGCTTCCTCTTCCTCCTCTTCGCGCAGGTTGACGCTGTGCAGCGGACGCCAGGTGCCGGAGTCCTCCCGGCGCACCCAGGTGTTGTCATCCAGCTGCCCGGCAGCTCGCAGCCGCACCAGCTCGTTCCCGGTGACGGGGCCGATTTTTTCGCTGCCGGTATCGTAGTAAAACTTGCGGGCCATGGGAAAAGCGGACGATATCAGGCGTGAATGGCGCGACCGTCAGCCGCCAGCACAGCCTCGTGAATGGCTTCCGACAGGGTGGGATGCGCGTAAATCATGGCGTTGAGGTCAGCATCGGTCAATTCGCTGTTGAGGGCCAGCTCAGGCGCAGTCAGCAGCTCCGTGGCATTATCCCCCACGATGTGGGCACCCAGCAGCTCGCCGTTTTCCTTGCCGAAGAGCAGCTTCACAAAGCCCTCCGTATCACCGCCGGCCACGGCGCGACCAATGGCCTGGAAGGGGAACTTGCCCACCTTGTACTCCACGCCGGCTTCCTTGAGCTCGCGTTCGCGCTTGCCCACGCTGGCCACCTGCGGGTGGCAATAGGTGCAGCCCGGCACCACCACGGGATGCGACGGAACATGGTCGGCATCAAACATGCCTTCCACCGCCTGCTCGGCCTCATAGCTGGCCGTGTGGGCGAGCATGATACCCCCGATGCAGTCACCTGCGGCATACACGCCCTGCAGGTTGGTGCGGTAGCGCTCATCCACCTTGATGAAACCGCGCTCCGTCAGCTCCAGCCCGGTCGCTTCCGGCACCACGGGTACCACACCGATGGCCACCAGGCACACATCGGCGGTAATCTCCTGAGTCTTGCCATTTTTGGCGGTGATGACGGCGGTCACGCTCTGACCATCGTTATCCTTGAGGCTTTCCACGCGAGCCCCGGCCATGCAGGTGATACCCTGCTTCTTGAATGAACGCTCCACGGCCTGGCTCACATCGTCATCCTCGTTGGGCAGGATGCGGGGCAGCGCCTCCACCAGCGTCACCTTGGTGCCGAAGCAGTGGTAGACGTAGGAAAGCTCGGTACCGATGGCACCGGAGCCGATGACAATCATGCTCTGCGGGTGCCTGGCCAGGGTCAGCGCCTCCTTGCTGCCGATGATGGTGCTGCCGTTGAAGGGGAACACAGGCACCTCGCGGGTGCGAGCCCCGGTGGCAATGAGAATGTTGGGGGCTTCCAGCGTGGTCACCGTGCCGTCAGCTGCTTTCACTTCCACCTTACCGGCTGTGGGGATGGTAGCCTCGCCGGTCACGCTGTCAATCTTGTTCTTCTTGAAGAGGAAGGCGATACCGCCGGAAAGGCGGTCGCTGATCTGACGGGAGCGACCAATGACGGCGCTCCAATCGAAGCTGAGACCCTCGGTGCTCATGCCGAACTCCGCTGCGCGGCGGGCGACGGTGTTGTACACCTCACCGTTCTTCAGCAGAGCCTTGGTGGGGATGCAGCCCCAGTTCAGACAGGTGCCGCCCACGCGCTCGCGCTCCACGCACACCACTTTCTTGCCCAGCTGCGCTGCACGGATTGCCCCCACATAACCGGCGGGGCCGCCACCTATCACAATCAGATCGTAACTCATGCGGGCATTGTACTCCATCCGCCCCCGCCTTGCAATCTGAAAAAGCGGCTTACTGTGCAGAAATCTCCAGCGACACCGGGCAGTGGTCCGATCCGGAGATGTCCGCATGAATCTCTGCCGCCCTCACCTGCGGGAACAGGCTCTCTGACACGCAGAAGTAATCGATACGCCACCCGACGTTCCTGGCGCGGGCCCCGCCCCGGAAACTCCACCAGGAATACGCGTCCCGCTTGTCCGGGTACAGGCGGCGGAAGGTGTCCGCAAATCCGGCCTCCAGCAATGCGGTGAATCCGGCGCGCTCCTCATCCGAAAAGCCGGCGCTGAAATGGTTGGACGCCGGGCGGGCAAGGTCAATCTCCTCGTGCGCCACGTTGAGGTCGCCGCAGAACACCACCGGCTTCGTTTCCGCCAGTCGGCTGACATAGGCCCGGAAGGCGGCATCCCACTCCTGCCGGTAGGGGAGACGGGCCAGCTCGTTCTGGGAATTGGGCGTATAGCAGTTGACCAGGTAAAAATCCTCAAACTCCATGGTGGCCACGCGCCCCTCGGTATCATGCTCCGGCACGCCGATACCCAGCGAGGTGCTCAGCGGTGCCACGCGGGAAAGAATCAGCACGCCGGAATAGCCCGGGCGCTGCGCCGGATTCCAGAGCACATGCGGCCAGGAGGCCAGCCAGAGGTCACTCACCTGCTCCGGGCGGGCTTTCACCTCCTGCAGACACAGCACATCCGGCTGCAGCGCGTCCATCTTCTCTGCCAGCCCCTTGCCCAGCGTGGCACGGATACCGTTCACATTCCAGCTCACCAGTTTCATACGCTGCTATGCTAGTGGGCAGAAATGCGTTTGTCAAGGGATATCTACGCCGCCGGACTCCCTTTTTCGTCACACGCATTGCCTCAAAAAAAATCGAACCCAACGAGGAAACGCCGTTTCGCCTGCG
>CAYYKC010000017.1:0-30055 GCA_964471605.1 uncultured Akkermansia sp.
GGAGACTTTTTGGGAGACTTTTGGGCGTTGCTTTTGTTTTTACACTTTTCACGCTCATAAAAAGTATGTTCTGTCAGTTCTGAAGGCTTGACAAGACAGGGTAAGTGTAGTAGAGTACCCGCCCCATGAGAGGCTGCTTCACATTGATGGCTGCTGCCATGTTGCTTCCCCTGTCGATGACGGCAGCGGATGCGGAAGCTCCGTCAGAAGTGCTTCAATCCTGCCCGGTATGTACTGAATTGCTGGATTTGTCGCGGCAGGTTGACCGAATTCTCCGTTCCGTGAGCGACCGAGAGAGTGCGGATAAGGCTGCGGATGAGTTGAAGGTGCTTCTGGATCGCATGCAGGAGCTCTGTTGTCAGCTGGAGACGCTGCCGGTATCGAACCCGGAGGACGCACGAATGCTGTCTGATTCCATGCGTACGCTGACCCATATCTTCCAGAGCTATATTCCCGTTGTGGAGCGTTTGATGGAGGTAAACGCCTACGGCTCGGAGAAACTGGTGAACATCTTTCACCTCTACAAAGTGAGGGACGGATACGGTGCCGGACAGTCGCAGGATGAATCACCCCGTGTGCTGGCCTGGCAGGAAGTGGTCGATTCCCTTGAAGTGGTGTTGTACCATGTTCGCAAGTTGAACACGGCAGATGCTGTCAATCAGCAGCTGCCCCGACTCCGCGAAGCGGTGCAGAGGGTGGAGCAGCGGTGGCAGACAGCTCGCTCTGATGAATCTCACCGTGAAATACCCGAATCCTGCCGCTCGCAGATATCTGCGTTGTATCGGGAGTTAAGGAACGAGATGAGTCGTCTGTCCGACTCCGGTCTGCTTACGGACGAGTTGGCGGATTTGTTGAAGCGTTGTCAGCAGTAGGCTTGTAATCTTCCGATGTCTTGTCGGATTTTTTGACAGCCAGTGCGTCCATGACGGTTTTGACCGCCAGCGCCAGCAGTCCCAGGTCATCCAGCCAGCCCACCACGGGCAGAATATCCGGGATGCCGTCCAAAGGGGTGATGGTGTAGAGGATAACGGCCGTCAGGATGATGATGTTGCGCGGAGTGGCCACCTTTTTATCTTTCATGGAGCTGCGGAGCAGCTGTATTGCTTCGCTCACTCGCAGGGCTACCTTGTTCTTTTTGCCGAATTTGTGAAGCCACATTTCAGCTGTGTTGCAGATGGATGCCTGCACCTTCGGGTCGCGTGCCTTTTCCCACCATTCGCTCTGTTTCAATTCATCCAGTGTGTGAATGAGACGTTTACGGAAGCCGCCGAGGCCGGGGTGGCTTCCGGCCAGCAGGATGGGGAGCATGTCGCGGGCGGCGGCGCGGGCCGGTTTCCCGCTGTCGGTGCGGGGAAGGGTGATTCGCAGGATATGGTGCGGGCGGTGATGCCTGGGTAACTCCTGTTCACAGGCGCGGCGCAGTTCCGCTTCTGCCTCTGCCGCACCTTCCCACAGCAGTGCCACGCATTCACCGAGCTCCGGGTGCGGAGCTGGCAGTGCCAGCACGCTGATGCCGCTGATGAGTGCCTGAAGCTTGTTTTCCAATTCCTCCGCCTGAATTTTGATGCCCCCGGAGTTGATGACGGCATCCCGCCGCCCCAGGATGATAAAACGTCCGTCCGTGAGCAGCTCTGCCATGTCATTTGTCTGCAAATGGCTGATACCCAGGTGCGGCACGGTCAGTTGCAGCGCGCCCTCTTCATCTCGGCTCAGTCGGACTCCGGGCAGGGGGGTATAGGCATCAGAGGCTTCCGGACCGTTGACACGCCGCAGCGCGATGTGGGAGAGCGTTTCCGTCATGCCGTAGGATGCATAGATGCGGCAGGACAGTCCTTGCAGAGATTGTTCCAGCCCATGGTCGATGAAGCCGCCCCCCAGCAAGAGTGTGCCGATGCGTTCCAGAGCCTTAGCCCCCTCGGGGCTCGCCAGTGTTCTGGCGGCTTGCATGGGCACCAAGGCGGCAAAATCCACAGGGGTAAACACCCTCTCCATCGGTGTGGAGGAGGGTTCTCTCACCAGCAGGTGCAGCCCCGCTGCCAATGCCCGCACCACCATCATCTTGCCCGCCACATATTGCAGCGGCAGGCACAGCAGCGCCTGCTGCCCGGCTTTCAGCCCGAAGACGCGGCAGCTCAGCTCTGCCGAGGCCAGCATGGCTTTCTTATCCGCCTGCAGAGTGGTGGGCGTGCCTGTAGAGCCGGAGGTGTGCAGCTGCATGGTCGGTTCTGAGGCGTACCATTCTGCCAGGAAATCGGCTAAATCGCTCAGGATGCCGCTTTTGCCGACTCGCCACGCTGCCAGCGTGTCCGGGGTGACGAGTTCGCCATTGATGATGATGGCGGTGGGTAGTGGTTTCATGATGGGGGTCAAAGCTCGAAACGATGCAGAATCAACACGTTGAAATGGTCGCCCGCTCCCGGAACGGCGATGAGGTGTTGGTCTCCGGGGTGATCCGGGCGCGCCAGATCTTTCAGGAAATCCCGCTGGCTCATGTACTGCACCGCATCGCCCGGGCACTCTTTTGCCAGGCGGATGAGGTCGGTAAAGTTCACATCGGCGGTGATATCGCAGCGCCCGGTGAGCGCCGGTAATTCCTCCACGCTGAGCATCTGGTGGGCCTTGTAGCCGCGCAGGCTGCCGTGCGGGCGGCGATGGTACAGCGTCTCCACGAGCTCTCCGTAATCAATTGTCACCAGGCTGCCGCAGCGCCAGAGCTTCTGCCAGCCGGCGTACCAGGCGTGATAACTCTCATGCACTTCCACAATCTGCCCCTCCAGTGCCCAGCGCTCAAAAACAGAGGAGTTGGGAAGCGGCTGCCGGGCGGCCACGCGGGTGATTTTTCCCTCCACGACGGAGAGTCCCAGCTCCAGCCATTCGCCGCCCTGAAACACAAATTGACGGGCAGGGAAAGCATCCGGTAGTTCGTTGCTGAAAATGAAAGCCCGACCTTTCGCGTACTTGAGGGCTTCTTCCACCGTGGCATATACCCGTACAAATGTGCCGCAGGCCATTTTCTGGAAATCGCGCAGCGTGCGGGACTTATCCACCATCAGGTAACGCACGCGCAGACGGTCGAAAAAGCTCAGCGAGCGGGCAATCCCCATCGCTAAATCTCCGTTACCACCGCCAATTTCCAGAAAAGGCAGAAGGCGACCACAGGCGTCACAGGCCTGTTTCCACTGTGCCACCAGGCGGCGGGCAAGTAAATCGCTGATGGTGGCAGAGGTGGAGAAGTCGCCGCGCACGCCGATATCGGCGATGTTGCTGTTGTAGTAGCCCCCCTGTTCATCAAAGAGTGCCAGCTCCATGTACTTTTCCATGGAGAGCCAGTTGCCGTGGGCGACAATGTGCGGCGCGATGTTCATGAAATGTCCGTCAGAGCGACAGCTCCAGCATCCGCTCCAGCGGCTTCGCGGCGCGGCGGCGCAGGCCTTCCTCGATACGCACCTCCGGCGCCATGTCGCGCAGGCAGTCGCGGAGCTTCTGCAGGGTGTTGAGCTTCATGAATTCGCACTCATTGCACGAGCATTTCTCTATACCGGCCCCGATGAATTCCTTGCCGGGAACCAGCTTGCGGAGACGATGCAGGATGCCGGTTTCCGTCACGATGATGAAACGGGCGGCCTTGCTCTCGCGGCAGTAGGGTATCATCTTTTCCGTGGAGCAGATGTGGTCTGCGAGCAGGCGGATGGGTTCCTGACACTCCGGGTGGCATACCACTTCCGCATCCGGGTACTGTGCTTTCATCTCCAGCACCTTGTCGCGGCTGAAGCGCTCGTGGACATGGCAGGCACCGTTCCACATGGTCATGATGCGGCCCGTCTGCAGGCTGGTCCAGGCACCCAGATTCCTGTCAGGCACAAAGAGGATGGGGCGGTCGGCAGGGGCGGTTTCGATGATGCGTTGGGCGTTGCCGCTTGTCACAATGACATCTGCCAGCGCTTTCACGCCGATGGAGCAGTTCACATACGCCACCACGTAGTAATTTTTGTCTGCATGTTCCTTCAGGAAAGCCTCCAGCTCATCGGCGGGGCAGGACTGCTCCAGTGAACAGGCCGCATTCAAGTCCGGCAGCAGCACCGTGCGCCCGGGATTCAGAATGCAGGCTGTTTCAGCCATGAAATGCACCCCGCAGAACACAATCACATCACAGGTGGCTTCCTGTGCCTTGCGTGCCAGCGCCAGAGAATCACCCACAAAATCGGCAATATCCTGAATTTCCGGGCGCTGGTAGCTGTGCGCCAGAATGACGGCGTTGCGTTCCTTCTTGAGACGAAGAATCTCCTCTGTTAAATCCATGTCAGGCATGGGATCAGACTACCACCCTTTGATTTACAAGTCAAGTCTCTGCTGTGTCCTTCCGATGTTTAGATAAGGGGTTGATAAAGGGTAGTCGAGGGCCTGACGGAGATGCGGTTTAACGAATATTGCCGTGAACAGATAACTGCAGCGAAGCATCTTGGGCGCAGTATTGTTGTCGCTTTTTTCAATGTTGGTTTGGGGAATAGAAGTTGCCCCCCTGCCGGAGAACCGACAGGGGGGCAACCAGCGGTGGCAGTCACGCCTTACGGAGCTTCGAAGAGCTCACGCTGTTCCTGGATGAGATTGAAACTCTTGCGCATCATGGTGCGGGTTTCGTTCAGCAGGTTCAGGTACAGGATAGCCGTACGGAAGTCGCCCTCATCCTCATTTTCGCGGATGAGGTGGCGGGTGATGCAGTCCGCAAAGTCACTGCTCAGGTCACCGGCCTGCTGCATCATGGCTTCCATATTGCTGAAGTCGGAGGATTTGAGCATTTGGCACATGCCGGGGTAGAAGTCGGCAACCTTGTCACTCATGGCGAGCAGGTCGCGGGCCTGTGCTTCGTTGAGCCCGGTATGGTTGTTGTCGATATGCCTGTAGCCGGCCTTCACGATGATGAGCAGGCTTTCTGCTACAGCCATGCTGCTCTCGTGGATGCGCAGCAGAAGCTGCCCACGGTGTGCCAGTCGGGGATTAAGCCCGTGCAGACTGGGCAGAACCTCGTCCTCCTTCATGGCCTTGAGAGTTCGGGAAACCTCTCGGGCCTTGCGGCGCAGGCGCTTGAGACCATCGCGATCCTCGTTGAGAAGGGCTTTCACCGTGGCGCGGTAGATGCCCAGGATGCGTCCCATGCGGTCGGCAGAAGCTTCGCCGATGTTGAGCAGGGTGTTGCGGTCATCCAGATTGAGAATGTTGGTCGTATCTTTACTCTTCTTGCTGTGGAAGATGGCGGCTTTCACCAGGATGAAGGCGGCAATGGTCAGCATGATACCCACTCCCCACATGCCCAGATTGAGCATCACTGTGGCGGTGATAAAAGCAGCCGTGCAGGCAAGCAAGCCTGTCATCAGCCAGCCTCCGATGACAGTCAGCACACCCGTGATGCGGTATACCGCGCTGTCGCGTCCCCAAGCACGGTCGGAGAGGGAGGTACCCATGGCCACCATGAAGGTGACGTAGGTCGTGGAGAGCGGGAGCTTGAGCGAGGTGGCCAGTGAGATGAGCAGGGCGGATATCGTCAGATTCACCGAGGCTCGGATGAGGTCGAAAGCCTGTGTTTCATCCTCCTGCATTTCCAGCGGTTTGAAGCGATTGCTGACAAAGCGTGCCACGGGTGCAGGGGTGATGGCGCTGATGCCGCGCAGCGCGATGAGCGTATAGCGTACCATGGCGCGTGCCGGGGCACAGGAGCCGAAGCGTTCCTTGCCGCCGCCTTTGCTGCGGGCAAGCTTCACTTCCGTGTCGGATACCGTGCGGGCTTTTTTGGAGAAAGCCAGCGCTGTCACCATGACGAGACCGGCTCCGACGAGATAGAAGAGATTGGCCTTGACCGGTGCGGCAAGGGCTCCCATCTTCAGTGTGGCCAGGTCACCACCGGCTGCCACGTGGGCAGAGGCGATGTGCATGGAGGATTCCGCGGCCATGAATACGCCGATGAAGTTCACCAGGTCATTGCCCGCAAAGGCGAAGGCCAGAGCACCGGTGCCGGAAAGTACCGTGATTTTCAGCGTATTGATGTGGAATATGTACTGCAGGATAGCGGAGATGACGTACCACCCCACCAGAGCCACGAGCGTGGCCGTCAGGATATTGTCATTGAGCCAGACCAGCGTGGCCGGATCCACCATTGTGCTGCTCTTGAGCCCCTTGAACACGGCGAAGTAGGTAATGGCTGTCAACGAGAGCGCGCACCATACAGCACCCACATACTTGTACATCTTCCGATATTGGAAGGTGAAGATCAGTCGGGCTATCCACATGATGGTGCAACCGCAGACAAAGGAGATAGCCACGGATACGAAGATGCCGGAGATGATGGTCAGCGCCTTGGAGCTGTTGATATAGGCCCCCAGCTCCTGAGCGACCTCCGAGCCGCCGTGGTACATGGTGAAGATAGCTCCGGCCAGCGCTGCCCCCAGTAATTCAAACACCAGCGATACCGTGGTTGAGGTCGGCAGTCCGAAGGTGTTGAAAAGGTCGAGCAGAATTACATCCGTGAGCATGACCGCCAGGAACAGCAGCATCAAATCGTGGAAGCTGAATGCCGCCGGAACGAATACGCCGCTGCGGGCGATTTCCATCATCCCCCCGGAGAAGGAGGAACCCAGAATCACCCCAACGGCGGCCACCGCCACAATGAAACTATGGCGCGCAACGTTGCATCCGCGGGCGGAATTCAGGAAGTTGGCCGCGTCGTTTGTAATGCCTACTACCAGATCGTACACGGCCAGCAGCAGCAGGATTCCTAATATCACCATATACATAGTGCTCATAACGATGCTGTTTCTATCACATTTTCTTCGATGGTGCACGCTTCTGACTGTGAGTAAAACGCCACCTGTTCTGTGGCGTTTTTGTCACACAGCGGGAAATTCAGCTTGAAATCACGGAGAAGATGTGACAGACTCACCGCGTGAGAAAGACTCTTGGTCAATGCAGAAAAAGCGTTTCGCTGTGCCGTTGGATGATGGGTGTGGTGTTAGCATCTCTGTTGCTGATGCCGTGGGCACCGGCGGAGACACTCTGGGCGGCGGGCGTGAACGAGCAGGGCGGTTGGTATGATTTCAACAAATCTCCCGATCGGTCGGACTCCGAGCTATGTTGGGCGATTACGGCGGCGAATCTGCTTGCTTGGTGGCAGGAGCAGAGAGCAGATGTGGTTTGCCCCGCTATCCCGCAGAAAGAAAAAGTCTGGCAGGTGGTGCGCGATTCGTTCAATAATGAGGGGGGGGACCCAGATGAAGCGATGAACTGGTGGTTTTCCGGGGAGTATAAGCCGCTCCCATCGCCTGACGGTCTGCCGCATGCGGGGGTGCTTCGGCAGGATACCGGCGCCTATTATCCCGGTATGGATTGGCGGAAGCTGTTGTATCGCGACCGCTCGCCGCAGGTGTCGGCTGCGGACTTCACCCGCGCGTTTACGGTGGGCTTCGGGCGGGGCGATGCTTTCTGGGTGGGAGTCAGCTTTCAGAAGCCGGACGGGCAGCACTATACGCATGCCATCACGGTGTGGGGGGTGGACTGTGAGCGCGATGAGGCGGGGGAGACCCGATTGACAGCACTGTATATGGCGGATTCGGATGACGGACGACGGGCGCTGCACCGTATTCCCCTGAGGGAAAAGGACGGACGGCTGATGTTCGACTGCGCCCGTCACCCGATATACGGAAGAATAGGAGATATCACGGTGAATAATTATACGGGACTTCAACTGCGGGGGCATCCTTGATTGTCCCGGGCACAAAAAGATTGCATTTTGGCATGATGTGGCGTACAATGACTGCGTTATGAGTACTGCCAAAAAAGAGCTTCTGGATATTCTTCTTGCCAAGTCCATCAAAACCGGTCATTTCATTCTGGCTTCCGGTAAGGAAAGCGATTTGTACTGCGATTGCCGCGTGACCACGCTGGATGCCCGCGGAGCCAACCTGATTGGGCAGCTGGGCTGGCAGTTGGTGCAGGAGGAAATCATGCCGAAGTTCCCGGGTGTCTCTGCCATCGGTGGTATGACCATGGGGGCCGATCCCATTTCACTGGCCATTGGTATGGCCTCTGCCTCTGCAGAGCAGCCGCTGAAGGTCTTTACTGTGCGTAAGGAAGCCAAAGACCATGGCCGTGGTAAGCGCATTGAGGGTAACTTCGAACCCGGGCAGGAGATTGTGGTGGTGGATGATGTCATCACGACCGGTGGCTCTACCATCAAGGCTATTGATGCCATTGAGGCCGAGGGCGGCAAGGTGGTGGCCGCGCTGGTACTGGTTGACCGCGAGGAAGGGGGGCGCGAGGCCATTGAGAGCCGTGGCGTACCGGTGTTCCCGCTGTATACCCGCAAGAGCATTTTCGGCGATAAGTAAGGCCGCCTTTCTGTGCTATGCTGCCGGTGATTGCAGGTGTGGAGGGGCTGACACTGACCCCGCGCGAGCGCGAGTTATTCACCCGCCTGCAGCCGGCAGGCTATATTCTCTTTACCCGCAACATTGCGGATTATGAGCTGACCCGCGAGCTGACGGATGAGCTGCGCCGCCTGACGAATGGGCCGGATGAGCCCATCATCGCCATTGATCAGGAGGGCGGCCGCGTGGTGCGGACGGCGGAAATCGGGGTGCAGCTTCCCTCTGCCGCCGCGCTGGCAAGGGCGGGTGATTCCCACCTGATATCACAGGCCGCGTATTACAATGTGCGGGCGCTGACCACCATGGGAATCAACACGAACTTTGCTCCCGTTCTGGATATTGCTTCGCCCTATGCCAACGCCTTGCCCAGTCGGTGCTGGGGGGCCGATTCACAAGAGGTCATCACCAATGCCGGTGTGTGGAACCGCCTGTTGTACCGCCGTGGTTTCATGACCTGCGGGAAACATTTCCCCGGTATGGGATTGGCAGAATGTGATCCCCACCATGATTTGCCGGTGCTGCACGGCACGCGTGATGATTTTCTGCGAGAAGCGGCGCTTCCGTTTACTGCGCTGATGCCGGAGCTGCCCTCGCTGATGATAGCCCACCTGCTGATACCGGAGATTGACGCCGAGTTGCCTACCTCTCTTTCTCCTGCGTTGGTGCAGGGCTTCCTGCGCGCCCAGCTGGGGTATGAGGGCGTGGTGTTCACGGATGATTTGTGTATGGGGGCTATTGCCAAGCGCTACGCCCCGGCTGAATCGGTTCCGCTGGCGCTGCGAGCCGGCTGCGATTTGCCGCTGGTGTGTCACGATGCGGTGGAGCATCTGCCCGCCGTGGCCGCTGCGGTGGAAAAGTTGCCGCAGGATGTGTTGGAGCCTGTGGCAGAGCGAATCGAGCGCTTTCGGCGCTTCATTACAACCACTCCGCCCATGACTTTCCTGGAGTGGAACGATTATCTGGCAGATGTTCGGGCGTTCTGCGCCTCTGTGCCGGAGGTCGGGGCTGCTCCCGGCAGCCCGGTGCAGCATTATTGAATGCCGTCCCCGGACCGGATGAAACCGTAAACCGGGCGAGGCGATTAATCGTTTCCTCGCGTTTCTTTGGTGAAAAATGAGATGCAGCAGAAGGGGATGCTGATGATACCCCACAGGACGGTCAGAATTCCCATGCCCAGGATTTCTCCGTCGTGATTGTCGGATGGAGCGTTACACATGCACAGGCACCCGATGGTGCAACCAGTGGGAAAAATCAGCAGCATCGCATCCACCGGAGAGGAGGAACGCTTCAGGTACAGACTCAGCGACAGGAGGGTGAGCGGCCCGACAATCGGAATGCCATAGAAACTGAGTAAAGTCAACAGGGAAATAACAGAATGCAATCCCCAATCCATAGAAAAGTTGAAACTGAAATGCCGGACGCAGACTGTGATTATTGCCGCAGCTGTTACGATAGCACAGATGATGAGCATGACAGCCATGTTGCGACCGTTTTTCGTGAACGGTGGTTTCGGTGAAAGCGGCGGAACCTTTGGTAGAGACGCTTGTCGGTGATTTTGAGGAGGATTCATGGGATAGATTGTTTATCACGGTGAATGCTCCCATCGCGTGCTGCCGTTTTCCACCTGACAGATGGGCAGGGGACAGGGGCTGTCCCGCAGCCAGTCCAGATGGGTGGTGGTGATGAATACCTGTGATTCTTCCGGCAGGCTGCTGAGAAGCGCCCGGCGGCGTACCGGATCAAGTTCCCCGAAGATGTCATCTATCAACAGGATGGGCGGCTGTCCGGTTTCTTCCTGCAAGAGGCTGCACTGTGCCAGCAGCAGTGCCGTTGCCAGTGTGCGCTGTTGACCCTCGGAGGCGTATTCTGCGGCCCGGCGACCGCCGATGCTGAGCAAAAAATCATCTCGGTGGGGACCGATAGTAGTGCAGCCTGCCCGCTCATCATGGCTCAGCGCGGCATTGATAGCCGCAGCCAGCGGGGCTCGGCAGGAGGGCTCGTATTGCAGGCCGACCGTTTCTTCGCCGCCGGAGATGAGCCGATGGTGGTGTGCCACATGCGGAATGAGCCTTGCCAGCAACATATCGCGCAGTTGCATGAGGATTTCCCCGTGCTGAGCCAGCAGCTCGGCATAGCTGCGGAGTACAGCCGGATTTCGCCGTGGATGGCGCAACAGTGCATTGCGTGATTTGAGCGCTTTGCGGTAGGCCAGCAGTGCATCCCGATAGCCGGGATGCCACTGCGTGCCCAGAAAATCCAGAAAGCGCCGCCGCTCTTCGGCAGCACCCTGCACCAGAACCATATCTCCATTGCCCAGCCAGGTGACGGGCAGGGTATCGCTCAGGTAGTTGGCGTAATCTGCTGCATCCGCCCCGTTGAGTCGCAGTGAAAGCCGACGGTTTTCCCACAGAATCCGCCTATTGCCGCGTTCCGTATCCAGAGAAATGCCGAACGCGCCGAATCCCTCCTGCACCATGCGGTCGGCGCGTGCTGCGCGGGGGGAGTGCAGTGTGAGCGCAAAGCAGATGGCTTCCAGTAGACTGGTTTTTCCCTGAGCATTGCTGCCCAATAACACAGCACCCTCCGCCGGGATGTCCCATTTCAGGCTCCCGTAGCAGCGGAAATGGCTCAGGCGAAGGGTGGTGAGCATGAGCGGATGCTCCTGTTGATGAAAGCTGAATCAGGCCTTAATGGGTAGGGCGCGGATGGCATCCATGACCTTGCGGCCGATGGCCAGATGGGCATCGCGACCCCTGACTTTCAGTTCTTCCGGGGAGAACTGAATGGGATCACCCACGGAGAGGGTAATGGGGCGGAAGCGAAGCCTGCTGCTGTGAATGGGCAGGCAGTCAAATGCGCCCTCAATGCGAACCGGCTGCACAGGCACATTGGCCAGCTTGCTCAGAATCAGCCCGATACCGGGCATGGCATCGTGAATCTGATTATCGGAGCAGCGCGTGCCCTCCGGGAAGATGAGCAGGCGGTTGCCGTTGCGTACTGTGCGGATGACCTGCAGGATGCTGGAGGGATTCGGATTATCCTGATCCACGGGAATGGAGTGGGAGAACGGCATGAACTGCTTCATGAACGGCGGGTCAAACAGTGTCTTGCGCGCCAGAAAGTATATCGGATTGCGGTAGAGTGTGCCGACCAAGGGGGGATCGAGGAAGCTCTGATGGTTGGCCACCACCACGCAGGGGCCTTCTTCTATCAGCTTTTCCTGATGGAGAATCTTGAGCGGAAAAAAGGCATGCAGAGCACTGCGGCACACCGTTCGCGTGATGTGATAAATCGGGTTGGCTTCGTCAAAGGGGATAGGCATGGCGAATGTCGGGAGAGAGATTTCAGGAAAGCTTGCTGCGGATGTCCGTTACAATGAAATTGACTACTTCATCGATGGTCATGTCAGAGGTATCGACCAGCATGGCATCTGCTGCCTGCACCAGCGGGGCGCAGGCGCGCTGGGAATCTTTCTTGTCGCGTTCGGCAATGGAATCGGTGATACCCTCTGCCGCGCGGCGTGCCGCGCGCACCTCTTCCGAGGCCGTGACAAAGTACTTGAAGTGCGAATCAGGGAAGACGACCGTGCCAATGTCGCGCCCTTCCATGACCACGGCTTCGCGGGTATTGTACTCTCGCTGTTTCTCTACCAGCAGGGCTCGTACCTCAGGAATGGCTGCCACAACGGAAACATTGTCGTTGGTGCTCTTTTCCGTCAGCTCGGAGCTGAGAACTCTTCCCTCGTACACCACGGTGGAGAAAGCTCCGTCCTTGCCGAAAGAAAGGGGAATGCCGGGAAGGGCAGCCACCACGGCGGGGGTGTCCTGCGGGTTAATGCCTTGCTGAAGAATGTACCAGGTGACGGCGCGGTACATGGCCCCGGTTCCGATGAACGTGTAACCGAGTTCCTGTGCAATACGTTTGGCTACTGTGGATTTACCGGAGGCTGCCGGTCCGTCGATGGCTATGGCGGGAGGATTCATGTCTTGAATTATTATAATGCGGCGAGAGCGTCCTGTCCAGCTCAAAAGCCGTTAGTCAGGACTGTGGGAATGGGAAAATCGTACTTATCCGTGGGTAGAGTGTTCTCTATCTGCTCGGGGAAAGCAAGCGCCAGTATGCGAGCCCGGGTACACATCGGCAGATACCTATCATAATATCCCCCTCCATAACCGAGTCTTTTTCCCGTGAGGGTGAATCCCACGCCCGGCACTATCATGATATCCATTTGCTGTGGGTGGATAACGGGAAGTTCCGGGAGCGGGGCAAGAATGCCCATGGCTCCCGGTCGTAATTCATGCTCCGGGTGGGCCACATGGTGGAAGGTCATGCTGTGTCCTTTTCCGCAGCGGGGGAAAGCAAAGAGGTGCTGCGGATAATCGCGCAGCAGCGGCATCAGATTCACCTCATGCGGAAGCGGGGCATAGATGGCAATGTTGAGAGCATTTGTTGCGGAGAGCAAGGGTGCAAGCAAAGCACGCAGGGCGGCAGAACGCCGCCCTGTCGGGTCTGCAGAAGCCGCCTGTTGCAGACGATGAATGATGCGGCGTCGCAGTTCTGTTTTGAGTTCTTGCAAAGGAATGGGGATAGTATCAGCTGTGCGGTACTGCCGGATTGCGCCCGAAGAGAGCGAGCATACGACCGGTATTCCCTTTTTCCACTCGGTAGGAATAGAATGTCTCCAAATCGGCAGCGGTGTCCAGCCCGCTGTCGATGATGTTTTCGCAGTGAAGCCCGGCACCGGCAAGCTGTTCCTTGATTTTGGTGGGAATGTCCACCTCGTAGTGCGGGGGACGGATGCAGGGCGAGATGACGGCCAGACAGTCTGCCGGGTTTACGCCCAGAATCTTGCGCATGGCGCGGAGCGCTTCGCCGACGATGTTACCCTCGGTTCCGAGTTTGCCGGAGTGGACCAGACCTCTGGCTCCCGTGGTGGGGTCGTAAATCCATACGGCAGCACAGTCTGCCACGTAGATGCCCAGCACGCAGTCTGCCTTTCCTCCGCAGATGAGTCCGTCCACTCCTTCAACGGGATAGGAACACCCGATATCTCCTACCAGCGCCACTTTATTGCCGTGAATCTGTTGTGCGCGGCGCAGCATTTTGGGGGCAATACCAACGGCCTCCAGCGCGGCATGGTGCGTAGGGCTCAGGTCGCGGATGACTGCCTGCCGGTCAGTGCTTGTCTCAATGCCCGGAACTCGCCCGATAAAAAGAGCGATGTTTTCCGGGTAAGCATTGAGACGCTCGAGATATTCCGGGGAATAATTGTTCATGTAAGTAAGAGCTTATGCCAGAGAAGATTTGTGAATATTGCGGCGGGAAATGACGCGATTCGCCTGATTCAGCTGCTCGTCTGCTGTTTCGCGAGCCATGATGTTGGCCAAATTCTGGGCGATGTTGTTGCGCATTTCCTGCACGAGCTCGCGTCCCTGCTCCGTGATACGCACCATAATCTTGCGGCGGTCTGCGGCTGCGGTGTAGCGCTTCAGGTGTCCCAAATCCTGCAGCTTGTCTACCATGCCGGTGGCAGCTGCGGTGGAATGCCCCATCATCTTGGCAATGTTGCTCATGGACAGGCATTCTTCCTCTGCCAGATAGGCCAGCAGGAAAAACTGCGGATAGGAGACTTTTCCCTTCGTCAGCACCGGTGAGAGTTTGAGGATGCAGCTGCGCTGGGAAAAAAGTACAAAGTCGGCCAGATTCTGAACTTCGTCACTTGTCAGTCGGGAGGAGTGGTTGCTCATCGTCGTAGTAAGTTGTTTCGTTCGTCTCGATATTACGGTTTTGCTGACATTTTGCAAGCACAAAATTGCAGACCGTTTTTCCTGCCTCTCAGACGCTTCAGCTCACTTCAATGATATGGCCCTGTTTTGATAATAGGTATACAATATATTGTGGTTATTAAAAATAAAAAAAGTTTATTTTCCTTGTTGTTGTGTGGGGGGAGAAAGGGGGAATCAGAGGGAGATTTTGAGAATTTGTCGGAAATTATCGTTGAGCAGCCCCTTTTCCGAGAGTCGCACGAGGTGTGCCTGAATGGCCTTGCAAATACTGTCGAACGTTCCCATTTTATCCTGCACAGACATGAAATCCTGAACGGTGGGCTCGGGGAGTGCAGCTTGTGCAGCGGCCAGTTTATCTGCTTCTTTTGCCAGTTGCCGTAGTTGTGGAAGAGCCGCGTTGACAGATGCTTCATCCGTACAGGAACGCAGGCAGAGTTCGGTGCGGGAAAGGAAATCCAGCAGCGCTTCTGCCATATCCTGATGGGTGGCAGGGATTCCTTGTGCCATAGCCTGAATAGCAGCAATGGCTGCAATCGGAATGAAAAGCCGGGACTTCATGCGTTGTTTAGCTGCGATGGGAGAGGCGGAGATGGCTGCGTTTTCCGAAAAGCTTTTGTTCCGTTCCGCAGGCCGGGCATGTATAGCGAAGGAAGAAAATAATCCTCAGTGCTGTTGAGAGCGGCACTCCCAGCAGTGGCAGATTATGTGCTTTGCTATGGTACGGATAGTTGCGAAAGGTAAAAATGTTCATGTGGCATACAGAACAGTGAACCAGTCGAACCATGATGAGGTGGGGAATGACAAGCGAGATAGCTACTACGATATATATAATCTCGTCTTCTCCGAGCGGCCGATAGTCGGACAGCAGAAGCATGTAGGGAAGCCCTATCAGGCTGAGTATAAAGAAAGGAAGAAGTAGTGTGGCAAAAGCCCCGAATAATAATAAGAAAGGATGACCACAGGTGATGGGTCTTCTGACCCCTTTTTGTCTTCCTGTTGTTTTGAGTTGTTCCAGGAAAGCTTCTGTTTCTGCTGCCTGCTCGGCTTCATCCTGCTCGGCTGTAGAAGGAATAGCTTCTTCTCCGATGAAAGGAACAACTTCCACAAACTCCGGTAATGTCTTCACCGGAGTAGGTGGCTCCAGTGGTATTTCCGATAACCCGATAAATTCCTGAGCTTTGCAAATGAGAGCTTCTAATTCAGCGTCCGTCAGGCTGATATCCTCTTCCGGGAAAAAAAACTTGGCGGTTTGCAGCTCCTGCCGGATAACGGAAACAATACTACCTGCCAATTGATCGTCTGTGGTGATGCCACAGAGCTTCAGCTGATGCCGGATGTGCGGAGGGATAGTTGAAAATAAAGAATCGGCCATGTCGGAGTGTCAGGTGTATGGGGCATTAAGCAAGAGCTTGAAGCATGGTTTCCAGCTGGGATTTCTTCGTCTCCCATTCGGCGAGACGGGCTCGTTCCTGGTCAACCACGGTGGCGGGGGCTCTGTCCACGAAGGAAGCATTGCTCAATTTGGCGTTGCTCTTGGTGATTTCTTTGGTAATCTTTTCCAGCTCCTTGCTGATGCGGGCTCGTTCTGCTTCCACATCAACCAGTCCCTCCAGCGGCAGGAATAGCTCACCGAACGGCGTGAGTGCCGTGGGGGTCCCCTTGGATGCCTCATAATCCGGGGTGACACATGCTTCCTTAGCCCCGGCAAGAAGAGCCAGACGTGCTACCAAATCCTCATTCACCGGCAGGGTGGGCTTCAGAACGAAACGCACATTCTTGTTGGTGGCGAGATTATATTCGGCCTTGAGGTTGCGCGCGCGGTTGGCGGTTTCGTATAGGGCGGTAGCCAGAGCCTTTGCTTTGGAGATTTCCGTATCATCCATGCCCGCCAGCAGGCTGTCGGCAGAGGGCAGGGGGGAGCTCATGAGCGGCTTGCCGTCATTCCGTGAGGCAAAGCCAAGACTCTGCCACAGCTCCTCGGCAATATGCGGCATGATGGGAGCCAGCAGCGCGAGGTAGTGGCGCAGTACCGTGTCCATGGTATAGAGAGTGGCGTTGCGGAAGGCGGGGTCGCCATCGCGTAAATCATTCTTCACGGCTTCCAGGAACAGGGAGCAGTACTCGTTCCAGAAGAATGAATAGAGAGCCTGTGTGTAGCTGTTGAATTCGTACTTGCCGAGAGCATCCGCTACCGTGGTGTGCAGTTCTTTGAGCTTGGCAAGGATGTCGATGTGGACGGCAGAGAACTTCGGTGCCGGGTCAGTAGTCGCTTCTCCCTGCATCATGCGGAAGCGGGCGGCATTATAAATCTTGTTGGCGAAGTTCTTGCCCTCCTCTATCTGCTTTTCATCGAACTTCACGTCCGTACCCGTGGGGGCGATACGCATGAGCCCGAAGCGCAGGCCGTCTGCACCATACTTGGCGATGAGGTCGAGCGGGTCAGGGCTGTTGCCCAGACTCTTGCTCATCTTGCGACCCTTCAGGTCACGAACGATGGAGGTGAAGAACACGTTGCTAAACGGTTTCTGCCCCGTGAAACGGAAGCCGGCCATAATCATGCGAGCCACCCAGAAGAAGATAATATCCGGGCCGGTCACCAGATCGCTGGTGGGATAGAAAGTCTTGCGGCAGGCCTCGTCCATAGTGGAGAAAGGCCAGAGCCAGCTACTGAACCATGTATCCAGCGCATCCTCGTCCTGCACCCAGTTCTCCGGGTCATTGGGCGGGTTCACGCCCACATAGATGTCACCGGCTTCGGCATCGGCCTCATCCAGCTTGAGGGCGTTCTGCAGCTCCTCTGCCTTGTCCTTGCGATACCAGACGGGGATGCGGTGCCCCCACCAGAGCTGGCGGGAGATGCACCAGTCCTGAATCCCCTCCAGCCAGTGGGCATAGGTCTTGGCCCAGTGGGCAGGGCGGAAGACAATGTCGCCGCTGGCAACGGCCTCAGCCGCTTCTTTCACACAGGGGTATTTCAGGAACCACTGCATGCTCAGGCGCGGTTCAATCGGCACATGGGAGCGCTCGCTCATGCCCACGTTGTTGTCGTAGTCCTCTACCTTCTCCAGCAGCCCCTTGGCCTCCAGCAGTTCAATGGATTTATCACGCGCCACAAATCGATCCAGACCATGCAGTTCCGGGCAATCGGGGCAGTTGATATGGGCATCCGGGGTGAGGATGTCGATGATTTCCAGTTGGTGCTTCGTACCGACCTCGAAGTCCACACGGTCGTGGGCCGGTGTAATCTTGAGTGCGCCGGTACCGAAACCGATTTCCACGTGTTCATCTGCAATGATGGGGATGTCGGCCTCGCAAAGGGGGCGTACCACCGTCTTGCCGATGAGATGGGCAAAGCGCGGGTCGTTCGGATTGACCGCCACGGCGACGTCGGCCATGATGGTTTCCGGACGGGTGGTGGAGACCAGCAGCTGACCGCTGCCGTCGGAAAGCTTGTAACGCACGGTGTAGAGCTTGCTGTGCGTGGGTGTCATGATAACCTCTTCATCGGAGAGTGCTGTGCGCAGAACGGGGTCCCAGTTGACCATGCGACGACCGCGGTAGATGAGCCCCTCCTTGAACAGCTCGGTGAACACGCGGGCAACCTCCGGGGCATACACATCATCCATCGTGAAGCGCTCGCGCTCCCAGTCACAGGAGCAACCCAGACGCTTGAGCTGGTTGATGATAATGCCACCGTGCTTGTCTTTCCACTGCCATACCATGTCCACAAAGGCTTCGCGGCCCACATCGTAGCGGGTACGGGGCGGGGTCTCCTTGGCGAGCTCTTTCTCCACACGCGCCTGCGTAGCAATGCCGGCATGGTCCGTGCCGGGCAGCCAGAGCACTTCCTTGCCTTCGAGGCGTGCGCGGCGCACCAGAATGTCCTGAATGGTGTTGTTGAGCACGTGCCCCATGTGCAGTACACCCGTCACGTTGGGAGGAGGAATGACAATGCTGAACGCAGGCTTATCCGTGTTCGGATCTGCGTGAAAACATCCCTCAGACAACCAGCGTGTCTGCCATTTCTCTTCAACGAAACCGGGTTCGTATGCCTTGGGCAATTCTGTCATGACCCGCCTATCCTAACGTAAAGCATTCGTCAATGCAAGCGAAATTCCCTTGCATGCCAAACAAGAAGCGGGACTGCGACATCGTTTTCGCAGTCCCGCTCGTGAGCTTCGTCTGAAAATCTTATTTATTCGTTTTCGACCGGCATTTCCCATTCCTCCTCTGCCGGGGCGGGAGCTTCGTCATCCGCCGTGATGGTGCTGGTCGGGGCGGCATTGGTGTCAACCGTCGGTGCACCGGGGGCCGGCTCATAATCCTTGATCACCTGCGGCTTGACTTGATTTTTGGTGGAAATGAGCTTGCCCTTGCGCTTTTTCGGAGCAGGCTGCCCTTTCACGATTTCGAAGTCAGAGGTATCCACCAAATCATCCAGCCCGAAAGCATAGCGGGCAATGTCGGGCAGGGTGTCCTTAACGAGCTCGCGAACCGGGAAGCTGGCCTGTCCTTCCGGGTAACGCAGCGTGATGCGGTTGCCCTGCAGTCGATGGATGACTGCGTTGCGGTAGACTTTGCCTCGGGTACTGGCGGCATCGCCGATAGGCATGCCCGGGAGCAGTCCACGCGCCACACCGCGCAGGGTGTTATCGTCCTTGAGAATCTCATTCTGAAGGGCAATGACCCGCTCGCGTTCGTTTGCAATGGAAACATTCTTATCACTGATACGGCGTTTGAGGTCTGCGAGCTGCTCGTCGAGTCCGGCAAGGCGCTGGCGCATGTGGAGCTGCTCATCGGCATGGAAAGCGGCATCTCGCAGCCCATCGCGCTCACGGCACAGCTCTACGTTTTCTTCCATAGCCAGCTCCATCTGGCTGGGGACACGGTAGCGCTCCATCTCCTGATAGATGTACCAGCCGCCGCCGCCCAATGCACCGGTCAGCAGCAGGACGAGGAATAAATCCAGCAGGCATCCCCAGAAACCGCCGCCTTTTCCCTTCTTCTTGTCATCCTTTTGTTCGGCTGACGGAGATGTCGTTTCCGCTGCTTCGGACTCCGTACCGGGCAGAGCCTCATTGGTTGCGGTCGGCTCGATAGCGGCCTTTGTATCCGCGGGTGTCACCTTCGTTTCGGTGGAAATATCTTTTTCTTCAGTCATATCAGGAACGGCGGTTGGCAATATCATTCTGCATCATGCGGAAAGCGGCGCGGAAAGCATCGAGCCTGTCCTGCAACTCAATAACACGCAACTTGGTGTTGGTCTCATCATTGCTGAGCTTATCCAGCTCCTTGATGGCAGCTGCAATTTCTGCCTCTCGGGCAGCGATGGTTTCAGCAAGCCCGGGGACATCCTCTCCGGCATGCTTGATGAGGGCATTCATGCGGCTGATTTCACGGCGGATTTCGGCGTTCTGCTCATGCACGGCGCGAAGCTGCTCCGGGTCAGTTGGTTTGGGCCAGCAGGAGGTCAGCAGTGGAGCCGCTGCCGCAGCGAGAGCGAGACAAACTGGAGTAAAATGTTTCACGCTCCCATTTTCGGCCATTTGCCGATGAGCGTCAAGCCACTTTTGCGTCACATCTGCAAATGGGTGCAAAAAAGCCCCTCGACTGAGGGGCTTTGGAGAAAAGAAGATGAGGAAGAGCTCCGATCAGAAGCTGTCAGATTCAGAGATATTCTGCTGCCCGGCAGGCTGGGGTGTCGTGGGTGTCTGCTGCTGCGGCACGCCCGGATTAACCGGAGCCGGCTGGGGAATATCAGAGCCTTTGTCAACGATGGTGTCGTCATTGCTGTCCTCTGCGGCAGCTTTCTGCTCGGCTGCGGCATCCTGCGGCGCGGCAGACTGGGGAACCGAGGAATGCAGCGGCTGGCGGGTCTGCGGGTCAACCTCCACGCCATTGATGAACATGCGGGTGGTAGTCTGGCCTGCGGCATCCGTCTGCTGTCTGATTTGGATGGTCTGCATGTTGCCGTTGCCATCCATCTGCATCATCACGCGGCTGCTCTGTGCGGTGAACTGGGGTTGTCCCGGTTGCTGCGGTGTTGTACCTCCGCCCAGCGGGGCTACCGAGGTGGGCAGGGCGGGAGCCGACGGTTGTGAGTTGCCATCGGTGGATGCCGTCTGTGCATCACCCGTGGTCACCATGGGCTGAGCGTTGCGGCGAGCCATACGGCTGCAGGCGCGGATGGGTGTCCCCTCGCGGCCACCCAGCAGGTAAAGATGATCAATTTTGAGCACGGCTTCCTCGCCGGGCTGCATTTGGGAAATGGTGTCAACAATGGAGGCCGGCTGGCCGGGCAGCTCTTTGTTCATGGCTACAGTGAAGCGGGTGCCGGCGGTCAGCTGACCATCACCGTAGCGCACATACTTGCGGTAGCCAAGACTGTCAATCACTTCAAATACAGCTACCTGAACCATGGTCGGGGCATCTTGCTCAACCGTTTGCACGGGCATGTCACGCAATCCGACAAAGGAGGCGCGTACTGTATTGGAGGCCAGTAAATCACAATTGCCGCGCATACCGACGGCATTGGGCATAGGGGCAGGATTCACGATGTCGGCAGACACCGGGGCTGTCAGCGCAAGGGCGAGAATGGCGGTATAGGAAATGATGTTCTTCATGGTCGTATACGTCTTCAGAAAATAGTACGCAGGATGTGATGTAACCCTTTCAAAAATGTTGGGGAATTATTGCCTTGTGTGAAAATCGCAAATAAAAATAATCGGAGGGATACTCACGGAACTTGTCAAAATACGGCAGATAAGACGCAAAAGCTCGATTTCAAACTTGCAGAGAGGGACGAGGAGTGGTATTCTGTAGCGGAGATGAATAAAAAGGCTCTGTTATTTCTGAGTGTGGCAGCCGTGGCAGCATTGCCGATGTGTCAGCAGTTCAATGTGGAGTTGCATCCTGCCGGTATGGTGACGGCTCAGGATGCGAAGGCTGATAGCCTGCTGGCTTCTGCCAGAGCGGCCGGAAAGGCCGGGAAAATAGGGGATGCCATCAGTGCCTACAAGGAGATTGTGTATTATCACCCGTTGGCTCCGAATGCGGACAAAGCTCGCTTTGAACTTGCGGAGTGCTATGAGGCAAAGAAAGATTACCGTGAAGCATTCCGCCAGTATGACCGCCTGATTGAGGGGTATCCGCAGAGCTCTCTGTACCGGGCTGCGCTGGATAAGCAGCTGGCTATGGCATTGTCCGCTGCAAAGAGTGAGATGAAAGTGGAGGTGTTCTGGGGACTCTGGAATGCGGATATGGAGTCATCCGTGGTAATTGATTGGTTACGGAACATCATTAACAAAGCTCCCTACAATGATATGGCAGCCACGGCATCGTCCATTCTGGCCGGATTCCTGGTGAAGCAGGACAGAGAAGATGAAGCTCGCATGGAATATGCCCGATTGGTGGAAAAATATCCTGACAGCCCCCTTGCTCCGGAGGCGCAGCTGATGGTGGCACAGCTCTGGGCGAGCAGTACATTGCGTGGAGACTCTGATAATCTGGTGAATCTGGCCCGTGCTCGTGAGGCGTATGAAGAATTCAGCCTTCGCTTCCCGAATCACAAGGATGCCCGCAAGGCTCTGGGACAGGCCGCCACGATGGATAAACTTCTTGTCCAGCAGCAGTTGGAAGTGGGTCGCTACTATCTGGAGCGTTCGCGCGAGTATACCTCGGCTATTTTCTGCTTTGAAGATGTTATCCGGCAGAAGAGTATAAACCCGGAAGCTGCCGCAGAGGCTCAGAAGCTTCTTGAAAAAGCCCGTGCAGCCCGGACTGCCGCAAAGAAAGTCTCTCAGTTATGAAAAAACGAAGTGCTTTTACCATATCGGTCTGCATGATGGCGGCCTCTGCTCTGACAACTTCCTGTGGCTATCGTGCCGGAGGATACCAGCCTGCTGCGCTGAAAGGGAAGAATACGGCTTTTGTGGAGGTTTTTGCCAACCACACGATTCAGCCCATGCTGTCCACCCAGACAACGGCTGCCGTGTGTGATTTGCTGCAACGGGACGGCACCTACACACTGGCATCGCCTCGCAAGGCAGACGTTATCATACGTGGCAGTGTCAATAATATCACCCGCAGCTCTTTGAGAACGGACCCGTACGATTCCTACCTCAGTTCGGAAGTTCAGTTGACGGTGAGCGTGAGCTATCAGGTGGTGGACAGAAAGACGGGGAAGGTTCTGATGAAAGGCAATGTCAGTGGACAGGGAAGTAACCTGAGCACCACCGGCAATGTACAGGGGGCGGTTGACAACGCCCTGAACTCCGCTGCGATTCGCGCGGCAGAGGCGTTGGTGACCAATCTCACCATGCCATGATTGAATACCCCGTCAGCTTCGTAGGATTACCCATTGGCAATCGAGAGGATATTACTCGGCGCGCTCTTGCGGTGCTGGAGTCCGTGGATTGTATCTGCTGCGAGGATACTCGCAACACGGGGATGCTGCTGTCGCACTACGGTATCCGCAAGCCGCTGCTGAGCCTGCATGAGCACAATGAGTCCCGCCGTGCACCAGAGGTAGCTTCCCGTGCGTTGGCCGGGGAGAGTTTTGCCGTTGTCACTGACGCGGGGATGCCGGGGGTGAGTGATCCCGGTTACAGGCTGATTCAGGAGCTCAAGGCCCGCAGTGTTCCGTTTACGGTCTTGCCGGGACCCTCTGCTGTGGTGACTGCTCTGGTAGGCTCCGGCTTGCCGAGTGATGCTTTTTTCTTCGGCGGATTCCTGCCGGTAAAGTCGGGCAGGCGCACCGCCGTGTTGCAGAAAGCGGTGGAGGCGAGTTACACGAGCATTTTCTATGAGTCTCCGTTCCGCATCGTTAAGACCATTCAGGCCTTGGCAGAGATTGCCTCAGATACTCCGGTATGCGTTGCTCGCGAGCTGACGAAAGTGTTTGAGACTTACCATCGCGGAAGCGCGGCTGCTCTGCTGGCTGAGTTTACCGCGCATCCTCCGAAAGGTGAGATGGTTGTCCTGATTGGCGGGACGAATGCCCCTCGCGAGATAGATGGGAATAGCTGATATCAGCTGACTTTATCGCCTATCGGCAGGGTGAGCAGGAAGGTGCTGCCGGCATCGGAGCTCTTCTCAAGTACGAGCTCGCCGCCGATGGAGCGAGCCATATCTCGCGCCAGTGCAAGCCCCAGCCCCACGCCGGGTTTGCGGCCCTGTTCGGCTCTGGCTGAGCGGGAGAAGGGACGGAAAAGACTCTTCTGCAGTTCCTCCGGGATGCCGGGGCCATTATCTGTAAATCGGATTCCGAGCATGTTGTGGGTGCGAACCATGCTGATGTTGATGGTCGGGGTGGCGGCGGTCGCAGCGTATTTGACGGCGTTGTCGGCCAGGTTGGTCAGAATCTGCTCCAGTGAGAGCAAATCGGTGTGCAGTGTCACCATGTCGCAGCGCTTGTCGTGTGTAATGTGCGTTTTGAATCCGGCATCGCGGAGTTGTCCGATGATTTTGCTGAAGGCTTTATCCAGCAACTCCCGGCACAGCCCGCTGTCACAGCGGCCGCGTACTTTCCCGCGGCTCAGACGGGCAAAGCTCAGCACGTTTTCCACCAGATGCGCCAGTCGGCGGGTTTCGTGGTAGAGCGTCTCGTGGTATTCTTCGATTTTATCCGCAGGGGTGTTCTTCCGTCGCAGCAGGTCGGTAATGAGGGCAAAGCTGGTGAGCGGTGTCCGCAGCTCGTGTGTGACGGCCGAGACAAAATCACTCCGTCGTCGCTCCATGCGGGTATAGAAAGCGAGTAATCCGAAAATGATACCGATGCTGATGAGGGTGATGAGCCAGGTGGCTGCAACCGTGCCGTGCATGGCATCCTTGCGTGCCTCGGAATCCGGCAGCTCCACCGCATCTCCCGGGCGGAGAATGAGGGGCAGGGGGCTCAGATTGGCATTCTCGCCGGGTCTGACAAAATCAATGCCTGCCTCTCTCAATCCCGGTTCGACCTTGGGCAAGAGGTGCGTTGCCAGTTTGTCGGCATCGATGATGAATCCCTCCGCTGCACATCCGTGGGTGGTGGGAATACTACGCATGTATACCAGATTCTTCTTGTGATTCCAGGCGAAGAAGGGGCCCGGTTTGCCCTTTGCCTCCATGGGTTCGGAAAAATCCGGGTCATTGGCTTCGTATACTCCGAATACCGGCAGATGCGTGCGAGGGTCGTAGTTGGAGGGCTTGGTCGGGTCATATATCGGGGCCGATGGGTTGAAGGCCTTGCGCCGCATGGTATTCATCACCACCGTGGTGCTGCTGAGCACATGGCCGAAATCCTCTTCCCCCGGCGGTACCAGCAGTGCTCCGGGGGTAAGGAGAAAGTAACCGCAGTTGAAATCTGCTTTTCCTCCCTTGGGCATGGGATAGATGGCCAGCGAAAAATCCGGCGCCGGAGCCATTTTGTTGCGTTCCTCGGTCAGGAGTCTGTCTAATTCTGCCTGAACACGGGGCAGACTCAGCTCCAACAGTCGGTTGATTTGTGCCTTACGGTCAATCTCATCCAGTCTGGAGTTGAGCGTGGCGGCCTCGTAGCCCTGCCAGAGTGCAGCACCCACCGTCAGCAGGCTGAAGAGTATCAGGATAATCAGCGGTTTCTTTTTCATACTTCGTTCCAGCGGTATCCGCGTCCGCGGATATTTTCAAATCGGGTCGAGGCTTCGGCGGGCAATTTGTCGCGCAAACGGGTGAGGGTGACAGCTACCGTGCGGGAACGTCCGAGCCCTCCGCGATTTCCCCATACTCGCAGCATGAGTTCTTCCTGCGGCAGGATGCGCCCGGGGTGCGTCAGGAAATAGCGGAAAAGTTCGAACTCTTTTTCCGTCAGGGAAATATCTGTTCCGTTGTCGGTTGTGACGGTACGCGATGCTCCGTCCATGATGCCGCCGGGGAATTTCAGCTCCTGTGCAACGGGTAACTGTCGCCCGGCCGAACGCCGCAGCACCGCTGCGATGCGAGCCAGCAGCTCGGCGCTGCTGAAAGGCTTGACCACATAGTCATCTGCCCCCAGTTCCAGACCTTTCACGCGTTCTTTTTCCTCGCCGTGAGCCGTCAGGATGATGCTGGGAATTCCCGGGCATTCTCTCGCCATCATTTTCAACAGCCGAAAACCATCAATTTCCGGCATGTTGACATCCAGAAGCACCAAGTCCGGGGGATAGCCAAGCAGGCTCTCCAGTGCCGCCCGACCATCGGCGGCCGTGCGGACACCGTAACCCGCCTCGCGCAGCAAATCCGCCAACAGCTCGCGAATGGCTGCGTCATCTTCCGCTATCAGTATGCATCTTTGATCCATTGCTGCTCAGCATACCATAGTTTTTTTCGCGCATCAAGGAAAGAACCCATCATCTGTCGGCTTTTGCTTCTATTTGTCAGCTGTGGGGCTGCTTGTTTCACTCTTGCTTCTATTGGGTAGATGCCGGACTTCCGTAGCGATGCGTGTGTTGCCATCCGGGAAGCAGATATTGCCAGAACTCATAGTGCGGGCTGTTGCACTCCTGAGCCATGCGCTCCGGGGTCATTTCAAAGGGATATATCTGGATGGGGACGGATTTCTGTCCGGCTCGCAGAGCCTGATGCACCATGGTGTAGATTTCCTCGATAGCCGGATCCCCCATGGCGAAGCAACCGATGGAACGATTGCTGCCATGTACCATGATGTAAGAACCGGTTCGCCCCTTGTTGCGGTCGTAGGCGTTGGGATAACCGATGTTGAAGGCGAGATGAAATTTGCTGCGCGGATTGAGCAGCGGTTGAGTGGTCGCGTAGAAACCCTCCGGTGCCTGGCGGTCACCTTCGGCGGTTTTCGGCCCGAGCTCACCGCTCATAGCAAGAATAGGGTAGGTTTTCAGAAGCCGCCATCGTCCCTTTTCCTGAACTCGTAGCTCCAGAGTCCGGGTTTCCTTCACGATACGCAGAAAGACAGGACACCCGAACACATGCCCCAAGTGGGGTTGTACATGCTGTCTGGCTACCGATGCCCTGTCGATATCATCGGATGGCTGACATCCCGTAAGAACAGCAAGCATGAGTGCTGCGAGAAAACGGAATCTCATTTCTTATCGGCTTCCTTTGACTCCTCAGCAGGCTTTTCCTCAGATTTGGGTTCTTCCTTTTGCTCCTCAGCAGGCTTCTCCTCGGCTTTGGGCTCTTCCTTCGACTCTTCGGCAGGATTCTCCTCGGCCTTGGGTTCTTCCTTCGGCTCTTCGGCGGGTTTCTCCTCGGCCTTGGGTTCTTCCTTCGGCTCTTCGGCGGGTTTCTCCTCGGCCTTGGGTGCTTCTGCCGGTTTATTCTCCGCATTCTTCACCGTCAACTTGGGAGTCACAGACGTTGGAACAGGCATTTTGATGGGCTTGGAGGGAGTCGGCTTAGCCGGTTTGGTCTCCGGAGCCGGCTCTGCCTTGGTTTCTTCCAAATCTTCAACAACAGTAGGCTCTGCTGCTTTCTTTTCGCTCTTTTCCCGTTTTTCTTCGCGGCGGGAGATGAACGTCTCGATGAACGATGTCAGCAGGGCGTACACAATGAAGAAAGCGCCGGGAATGGCGGCAATAATCCAGGGGGCGGACTGGATGGCATGGAGTAATTCCGGCATGGTAGGATTGGGGGATTTGGCCCACATGCCCACCATGTACTGGAATACTTCCGTGCAGCCGTACCACAGTGCCACGCTCAACGCACAGGTGAACATAATGCGGAACGGGGCGGTGGAGCACAGCCAGCCCATGGCAAAGATGGCGGTGATGATGATAGCCGGGACGGGGTAGCTCTGCGGCAGGGCGCAGAAGTCCAACACGGTTCGATTGCTCTCAATGGCGGTGGGCAGAGCCGTGACCGGGTCCATGAACGAACAGAGAGCGAAGCCGACAAAGAGGATGAATGCCGCAGCGTAGGCGACGTTCCAGATGATTTCCTGAATGCGGAGCAAAGCCAGAATCAGCAGGATACCGGCGGTGATGGTGACCCAGTTCAGAGTACTGACCAGCGGCAGCAGCGTATCCGTATTGAAGACTCCGACAAAATCAGCCGGAGAAACATGTGCAGGTGATTGAAGATAAAGAGCCAGAACAAGAAGAATCAACCAACTGCAGATAAGGCGGAAGAGAGTACCCAGAACGTTCATTGCCTAAGCATTTTAGGGAAAGATATGCTTGGCGTCAAGGTAAAAGCGTCGTTCTGCCCGGCCTTTTCAGTCATAGGAGCGATTTTTGATTGTAGTTGGTACAAAAACTGCCCGGTGATGTCACCGGGCAGTCAAATTCTCACACGATTGCGGGCAATTAGCACTCGCCGGGCAGACATTCGCCCGTCACGATTTCTTCCAGCGTCTGGCGACGGCGGATGATGTGCCATTTGTCGCCATCCACCAGCACCTCCGCAGCCAGAGGTCGCGAGTTGTAGGTGGAGGCCATGCTGAAGCCATAGGCTCCGGCGCTCATTTCTGCCAGCACCTCGCCGGGTTTCACATCCGCAATGGCACGGTTCTGTGCCTGAAAATCGCCGGATTCGCAGATAGGTCCCACAATATCGGCCACGATGGCGTCGCCGCAGTGCTCCGTGACGGGCCAGATTTCGTGGTAGCCTTCATAGAGGGCCGGGCGGATGATGTCGTTCATCCCCGCATCAATCATCTTGAAAGTCTTGGCTTCCCCTTTCTTTTCATAGAGACAGGTGGTGAGCATGGCGCAGGCGTTGCCGGTGAGACGGCGGCCGGGCTCTACCAGAATTTTGATGCCCAGCGGTTTCAGCAGGGGAATGATGGCCTCTGCGTAGCTGCGGATGGTGATGTGCTCCGGGTGTGCGTCCCACCATTCCGCCTGACCGGAGGCCAGACAGCCGTCGTAGACGATACCGATGCCACCGCCGATGGACCAGAACTCAATGCCGTATCGGTCAATGAACTTACGGACAATGGGAGCTACTTTTTCGATCGCTTCCACGAAAGGCTTGATTTCCGTGAGCTGGGAGCCGATGTGCATCTGGAGCCCGCGGATGCGGAGGTGGGGCATCTCCGCCGCGATGGTGGCGTAGAGTTCCTCAATGCGGGTGATGTCCACCCCGAACTTATTTTCGTTGGTTCCGGTGGTGATGTATTTGTGTGTATGGGCATCGACGTGGGGATTCACACGGACGGCGACGGGGGCTTTGACTCCCATTTCACCGGCAATGCGGTTGATTTCGCGTAATTCGTTCTCGCTTTCGCAGTTGAAGCAGTAGATGCTCTTTTCCAGCGCATAGCGGATTTCAGGCTCTGTCTTGCCCACGCCGGCGTAGGTGCAGAGTGTGGCATCACCGCCGGCGTTGATGACACGCCACAGCTCGCCGCCGGACACGATGTCGAAACCGACGCCCTGTTGCACCATGAGGTTGAGAATCGCTTTGTTGGAGCAGGCTTTTACCGCATAGGCCACGTGGGCATCCAGCGGCGCAAGCGCCTCGCGGAACTCTGCCAAATCTTCCGTAATCGTTTTTTTGCTGTAGACAAATGTGGGCGTGCCCACGGCAGCGGCAATATCGGCCAGATTGACGTCCTCACAGTACAGCGAACCGTTCTTGTAAGCGAATGAATGCATGATGAATGATTAGGGATTCTTTTTGAGCGTAATCGGCGGGCGGTCCTCGATGATGGTGGCCACCCAGGTGAGGTCACGCGAGTTTTCGCATGCCAGTTTGATGAGCACGGTGATGGGCATGGCCAGCAGCATTCCGCAGGGACCCCACACCCAACCCCAGAACAGTACGGAGAAGATGACCACGGAGGTCGCTATGCCGAACTGCTTGCCCAGGAAAATGGGTTCAACCCCGTTGCCGATGGCGAAGTTGATGGCGATGTAGCCCGCCGCCACGACGAAACAGTCGCCCCAGCCACCCATGAGAAGAGCCATGAGAACAGGAGGAATTGCTGCCACGATGGAGCCGATGGTGGGGATGAAATTGAGTACCAGAGCCAGCATGCCCCACACGAAGGCAAAGGGTACTTCCATGGCGGCACAGAGCCACCAGGCAAGGAGTCCGGTGGAGGTGCTGGCAACGGTCTTGATGAAGAGGTAGCGCTGGATGCCGCGCAGGGCATTCAGGAAATCGTCCTTTCCCTTGCTGCTGTTGGGCAGGCTGCGGAAGTTCCGGCCAAACAGAGTTGCTTCCCCCAGCATGAAAGTCATGAGCAGCAAGACCAGAGTGCAGGCTGATACGAATGAAAGCACCTGCCCGGAGAGTGTCTGCACCCACGAGAGCAGCATCGGGATATTGATGATATCCATGGGGGAGGCGATGACGGCGCGCGCCTGATCCTCCAATCCCACATTGCCCAGCCATCCCATGATTTCATTGTACTTCTCCATCAGACGGGTGGTAACTTCTCCCTCCAGTGTATGCTTGATGTCCCGAATCAGGACGTTGAAAAGGCTCACAATGCCGAAAATGACACCGAAATCGGCCAGTACGGTGAATGCAACGGCCAGCCAGTGCGGGAAACGCAGGAATCGGCGCAGCAGCCCGGTGAAAGTGTAGCTGATGATGGCCAGGAAGCAGGCCATCATGATGGGCAGGATGACGCTTCTGGCCTGTTGCAGACCGTAAATAACCACCATGGCGGCAGCAACGGTGACCAGCACGCGCGCACCCTCTCCCAAGAGAAGATTCGTTTTTTCAGTCTCAGTTGAAGGATGTTGTTCGGTCTGCATACAGATTGTTCTTCATTCTACACATCTTGTCCCGTCATTTCAAGCACAATGCTGATTCATGGCAGACTTTTTCCGTGACTATTGATTCAGCATTTGTGGTGGAAATATGCCTGAAAAAAACGCCGGGAGAGATGAATTCCCCTCTCCCGGCGGTTGTTTTCGTTCTGTCTGATAT
>CAYYKC010000018.1:0-28646 GCA_964471605.1 uncultured Akkermansia sp.
CTGCCGTTTCTTTCTTGCCTGGCTCATTCCACAATTATTGCAGAAGAGCCAAAAATGCCCCTATCATTTGCCTTCTGTTCACTCTGAGGGCTCGGAAGAACTAGGGTGCTGGCACAGGTTCAGCTTGTTTTTTATTTTTTATGCGATAAAATCAATGTAAGTAAGAAGAGAGTAGCCTAAAACATTAGCAGAGATTATGGTTATTAGTAATTCAAGCAAGGAAAGAGCACGTAGAAATCGAACACTCGTTTTGAGTGATTCTGAAGTGCAAGAATACGTATCACGTTGTATAACTTTGAAGGATTGTACAAAAGCGAACGATATAATAGGCTATACCATTAACCAAGATTTATTCGAGTGCATTGATTATTTCCCGGAATGTTTTGCAGATCTTATAGTTATCGACCCACCTTACAATTTAGACAAAGATTTTCACGGTAAAGTAAAATTTAAAAAAATGGGCACTTCTGCTTATATTTCATATTTGGAATCGTGGTTCCCCAAAGTCATGAGACTATTGAAAAACAATGGTTCTCTGTATGTATGTTGTGACTGGAAGACATCGCCACTAATTTATTCTGTAATTGTAAAATACTGTACCGTGATAAACAGGATAACTTGGCAGAGAGAAAAAGGCAGGGGGGCGAAACATAACTGGAAAAACGGTATGGAAGATATTTGGTTTTGCGTTAAGAATGAGGATGACTATTATTTCGATGTGGATTCAGTAAAGCAGAAGCGCAGAGTTATAGCGCCATACAAAGAAGAAGGAAAACCAAAAGACTGGCAAGAAACAGATGAGGGGAATTTTCGAATTACCTATCCCTCAAATTTTTGGGATGATATTAGTATTCCGTATTGGTCTATGCCTGAAAATACAGATCATCCAACTCAGAAACCAGAGAAGCTAGTAGCAAAATTGATTTTAGCATCGTGTCCCCAAGATGGGGTTGTTTTTGACCCTTTTTTAGGAAGTGGGACAACGTCTGTTGTAGCAAAAAAATTAGGACGACGATATTGTGGTGTTGAAATTAACCCTTTGTATGCGGCATGGGCAGAGAAACGCCTTGAATTTGCTGAGTTGAACACGGAAATACAAGGGTACAACGGTGGAGTGTTTTGGGAGAGAAATTCATTAGCCGCACAAAAGAAATTTAAGAAAATGACAACAAAGGAAGCACAAGGAGAATTGTTTTTATGAGAAAACAAACAAAGTTGAGAGATTTTGTAGATTACATAGTTCATGTCGCGCCACGTCATAATAAGCAAACCCTTATAGCTGCAGCATCTCATTTGTATGGATTGAGAAAAGATGGAAAAGTATATTATACAGATAACTTTTCTGTCAGATTTTGTCATAGTAAAGGGCGTGACGGTAAGTTTTCCGGCACCGTTTTGGCGTTATCGAAATTGCAGAAGTATGATAGCAAGCCCTTTCTTGTCGTTTTGACGACAAGCGGTGAGAATCACGTATTTTTGGCTAATACGACATTCTTGAATAAAATTAGTCATTCTTCAAAGAAGCTGCGAGAGGATAATATAGTGGGAAGCTTTTTAGGAAACAATATAATTCGAAACTACCAGGATATAGAAAATTGTGCAGATAATATAGAACGTTTGTATGCGTTTCATTTGGATTTTACACCAGAAGAAAATTTGCGACGGTTGGTGAACTCAACTAATGCTATAGAGACCAAGGGTAAGAAATATCAACCGGACGAAGATGCTATAAAAAATATTTTTTCCTCTATTAGAAGAGCAAAAAGATTTGTCAAGTCTGAACAGTTTTTAGATTTGTGTAGCGATTTACATAACAGAGTAGAGCAATGTAAAGAAGCAATTTTGACAGCGGCTCATATTGAGAATGTAAATATACGCGGACGTCTGATTGAGGTATTAATTTGTTGTGACCCTGATAAACGGTTGGAATTGTTGCGCGAAATCAGGAGTATAGAGCAGAATATACCTCGATATAAATCAGAAAACGAGTTAGCTGACTATGTCAAAAATTATCCTGACGTTGTTTCATATACTGATGTGAAAACAAAAGTTTTATACCTCAAGTCTAATCCTAAGGCCTATAATATTGACAAATTCCTTGAATGTATGGCATGTGACTCTTCTGTTTTTATGTTTTATTTTGTAGGTGTAAACGAAGGAGGCGTCGCGTGTACTGCATTGTGTTCTGTATATCATAGAGAGTTGGTGGATGCTACATATATTCAACATCATTGGTGTGGTCGAAATTCAAGGGGGGTAACACAGTTTAATGTCGAATGTATCGAGAATATACTAAACAATGTGAAGTTTGAAAATGCCATTGACGAAGAGCAGGCAAATGATTATTTGCATAAATTATTATCATTGTAATATTACTTGTTTAAGCGGCGGCTTATGGGAAAAGTTGATGATATCATAATTCAAGCACAAAAAGATTTGCTAAATGCAAATCTACTTGATAGACCTGATTATATTGATTTGTATTCAGGGGGAACAAATGAGGTGGTTGTGCAACTATTGGCAACGTTGCACTATCATTATGTATCTCTATTCGATACAATGAATGCGCGTTTGCCGACCGGAGAACACGGAGCACATTTTTGGGCCGATCCCAGTAGAGATTTGATAAGAGTTATAGATGTTACGAATTTATTGCTCTCTGGTTTAAAGGACACAGCGTACTCTTTTGAGATTGAGTCAGAGTTCAAGACTTTCGTGAACACATGTAGACAATTTTTGAGTGGTTGCGGTGGAAGTTCAATTCCACCGCATACACCGAAAGCACCTATGTATTATACAAGACAGATTTTCATCCCTTCAACTTCGGTGCAAGTTACTAGTTCTGTGTCTGAAAAAAGAAATCTTAAAACCAAAATGATAGGTAGCGGCTCATATGCAAATGTTTATCGTTTTTATGATGATTTTTATGGTCGCAATTTTGTATTAAAGGTAGCGAAAAAGGATTTATCTGAAAGCGATAAGGAGAGATTTAGAAATGAGTATGCAGTCATGAAGGAACTGTCTTCTCCGTATGTTGCTGAGGTTTACAAATATTTCGAAGGTAAAGATGAGTTTATAATGGAAAGTTTGGATGAAACTCTTTACCAGTATGTTTCTAGTCAAAATGACAAACCAATATTTAATGTGGAAATCAGACGCCGCCTTTGTTTACAGGTGTTGAAGGCGTTTGAGTACATACATGAAAAACAAATTTTGCACAGGGATATTAGTCCTTACAATATACTAATAAAAAAATATGAGGACGCAGTTGTGATAAAGCTAGCAGACCTAGGATTAGTAAAAATACCTGAAAGTGTGCTTACGAATTCTCAAACTGAAATTAAGGGGTGTTGCAATGACCCGCAGCTTAGACACGTTGGATATTCTAATTATTCACTCCTTTATGAGATTTACGCAATCACGGTAATCATTAAGTTTATTCTTACTGGTTCTATGAATATATGTAATGTGAAGGATGATAGCCTTCGTGAGTTCGTAATGAAGGGAACAGATCCTGATTTAGATAAGAGATATTCCAACGTAACCGAGATGAGAAAGTATTTTCAATCACTACGGTTTTCTGGCAGTAGGCTACATTGATATTTAACTTGCTCTGAAGGGAGTCCGCAGGACTTTGCAAAAGACTTGGATTTTGAATGGGAAACGGCCATTTCAAAGCAAGAAAGAGCAGCTTACCGTGCCCTTCTCAAAGGCTATACCTGAAAGGAGTACCGACTATCGGTGCTCCTTTTTTATTGCATAATAATCCTCTGAATGCGGGGGCTCGATACCGATGCATCTGCCGGGCTCAGGAGCGGCGGCGCAGGTAGAGGGATGTCAGGAAGAAGGCCAGAGCCAGCACGCTTTCCATACCGGCCATTCCCAGAACAACGCACGGCAAAACGTACAGCCCCGCGAAGGTGTTGGTGACGGCTGCCGCAGGGTTTTCGGCCGGGTACAGCATCTCCACCTGCTCCCCTATCCGGTATGCCGGGGGATTGGAGGAGGAGGAGCTGCGAATGTTGTATTCTTTCCCCTCTGCTCTCAGACTGAATATCGGTCGCCACGTCTCTCCCCCATTCGCTGATGACTCCACTTTTTCCAGCTCTGTGACGGTGGCCTGTCCCCGGTTCCAGGTATCGCGACGCTCCCAGGAATCGTTCAGTAAGACCAGCCCGATGACCAATTCCACGGCCACCGCTACGGCCAGCAAATAAGCGAATATGCGAAACACTTTTGAAAGCATCTTACCGGGTGAGTTGTTCATTGTCATGCGTTCCATCCTAACACTTTTCACCCTCCTGTCAACCTTTATGTGCCCATTCTGCACTTCATCAGCGCATCATGGGCAAGTGACCGAAGATCTTTTTTGTAATCTTTCTTAGAATTGTTACATTTTTAACTTGACTTTCCGAGATATGGCGGTAAGATGTCGGCACGCATACAAGATATAGTTAGCCACCACAAACAATCAGAATCCCCATGCAGATACGGAAACGCAACGGACAGGAAGCCGAATACCGGCGCGAGAAGATAGAGCGGGTCATACGGCTCGCATTCGGGAGTGTGGGGATGACTGATACAGAGGGCGAAGTATCTCGACTGGCGGTGAGCATCGAGGCGCGGTTGCGTGCGCACGGCGGTGCCGTGGTGGCGGTGGAATACATACAGGACCTGGTGGAAGAGAGCCTGATGGTTGCGGGGCACTACGAGGCCGCCAAGCGCTTCATCCTGTACCGCAATGAGCGCAGCCGGGCACGCGCGTCCAGAGAGCAGCTGCTGCAGCATTTTGAGAATCGCCCGGCGTTGGATACCGTATTGAAAGAGGTGCAGCAGGAATTCCCGGAAGAGGAATATGACCTGCACCGGCTCACGGCAAAATTCCGCACCTTCAGCCGTGAGGGCGCAGGGGACGATACCGCGCTGGGCGGACTCATCAAATCCGCAGCGGAATTGACCACCCGGGACGCCCCGCGCTGGGAGATGATTGCAGCGCGTTTCTGGCTGCTGCGATTCCGGAACAGGCTGGCCCGCTACGAGGCGGAGGCAGGCATCAGTAATCTGTACGACAAAATCACGCACCTGACCAAAGAGGGCGTGTACGGCAGCTATATCACCGCCCATTACAGTCGGGCAGAGATAGAAACCTTTGCCGGGCTGCTGGATGAGAGTCGTGACAAGCTGTTCACCTATTCCGCGCTGGAGATGCTGCACGGGCGCTACCTCATCCGCACCCATGCAGGCAAGGTGCTGGAGAGCCCGCAGGAGATGTTCCTGGGAATCGCCCTGCACCTCGCCATGCAGGAGCAGGAGAACCGCGCAGATTGGGTACGGCGCTTCTACGACATGCTCAGCTCGCTGAAAGTGACCATGGCCACGCCCACACTGGCCAATGCCCGCAAGCCCTTCCACCAGCTTTCCTCCTGCTTCATTGATACCGTGCCCGACAGCCTGGAGGGCATCTACCGCAGCATCGACAACTTCGCCCAGGTCAGCAAATACGGCGGCGGCATGGGGATGTATTTCGGCAAGGTGCGAGCCACCGGCAGCGCCATTCGCGGCTTCCCGGGCGCGGCGGGTGGAGTCATCCGCTGGATTCGGCTGGCGAATGACACCGCCGTGGCCGTGGACCAGCTGGGCGTGCGGCAGGGTGCCGTGGCGGTGTATCTGGATGCCTGGCACCGCGATTTGCCGGAGTTCCTCTCCCTGCGCACCAACAACGGCGACGACCGATTGAAAGCGCACGATGTGTTCCCCGCTGTGTGCTACCCGGATTACTTCTGGCAGCAGGCGCGCGATAACATCGAGGGCGATTGGTATCTGATGTGCCCGCACGAGATTCAGAGCGTGAAGGGTTACGCGCTGGAGGACAGCTACGGCGAGGAATGGGAGCAGCGCTACCACAGCTGCGTGGCGGATTCCCGTATCCACAAGCGCGTGGTGCCCATCAAGGATATCATCCGCCTCATCCTCAAGAGCGCCGTGGAGACAGGAACCCCCTTCGTGTTCAACCGCGATCTGGTGAACCGCGCCAACCCCAACAAACACCGAGGCATCATCTACTGCAGCAACCTCTGCACGGAAATCGCACAAAACATGAGCGCCATCGAGAGCGTGGAGCAGAAAACCACCACCGTAAACGGCGAAACAGTCGTGGTCACCACCACCCGCCCCGGTAACTTCGTGGTCTGCAACCTCGCCAGCCTCTCGCTGGGTAGAATCGATGTCCGCAACCCGCAGGAGGTGGAGGAAATCACCCGCAGCGCCGTCCGCGCGCTCGACAACGTGATAGACCTGAACTTCTACCC
Source organism: uncultured Akkermansia sp. (assembly GCA_964471605.1). GTDB lineage: Bacteria > Verrucomicrobiota > Verrucomicrobiia > Verrucomicrobiales > Akkermansiaceae > Akkermansia. The sequence continues at coordinate 6,309 of CAYYKC010000018.1, forward strand.
CCTGCCCTATGCGGAAATCACGAACCGCGCGTACCGCCCCATCGGGCTGGGGGTGAGCGGCTATCACCACATGCTCGCCAAGCTGGGCATTCCGTGGGAATCGGAGGCTCATCTGGAGTTTGCCGACCGCCTGTTCGAGCAGATTAACCACGCCGCCATTGCCGCCAGCTGCGATACCGCCCGCGACAAGGGGGCCTACGCCCACTTCGAGGGCAGCGAATGGCAGACCGGGCAATATTTCGACCGCCGTGGCTACACCGCCCCGTACTGGCAGGAGCTGCGCAGCCGCGTGGCGGAGCACGGGCTGCGGAATGCCTGGCTGCTGGCCGTTGCCCCCACCAGCAGCACCGGCATCATCGCCGGTACCACCGCCGGAATCGACCCCGTCATGAAACTCTTCTTCCTGGAGGAAAAGAAGAGCGGGCTCATGCCGCGCGTGGCGCCGGAGCTTTCCCTGCAAACCCTCTGGTTCTACAAGAGCGCCCACCGCATCGACCAGAGCTGGTCCGTGCGTGCCGCCGGCGTGCGTCAGCGCCACATCGACCAGGCGCAGAGCATGAACCTGTACATCACCAACGATTACACCCTCCGTCAGATTCTCAACCTGTATCTCCTCGCCTGGGAGTGCGGGGTGAAAACCGTCTATTACATCCGATCCAAGAGCTTAGAAGTAGAAGAATGTGAATCATGTGCCAGCTGAACCGCAGACCACTGTTTAATCCGCAGGGAGAGTCCGATGTGCTCGCCCGCCGTATCATCAACGGCAACACCACCAACCTCAACGATTTCAATAACATGAAATACGCCTGGGTCAGCGGGTGGTACCGCCAGGCGATGAACAATTTCTGGATTCCGGAGGAAATCAACCTCTCGGCCGATGTGCGTGATTACCCGAAACTCAGCCCCGCCGAGCGCCGCGCTTTCGACAAGATACTCTCCTTCCTCGTTTTCCTGGACAGCATCCAGACCGCCAACCTTCCCTCCGTGGGCGAATATATCACCGCCAACGAGGTGAACCTCTGCCTGTGCATTCAGGCATTTCAGGAAGCGGTACACAGCCAGAGTTACAGCTACATGCTGGATACCATCTGTGAACCGCAGCAGCGCACGGAGGTGCTCTATCAATGGCGCAACGATGAGCACCTCCTGCGCCGCAACACCTTCATCGGCAACCTCTACAACGAGTTCCAGCAGCACCGCACACCGGAGAACTTTGCCCGCACCCTCGTGGCCAACTTCATTCTGGAGGGCATCTATTTCTACAGCGGTTTCATGTTCTTCTACAATCTGGGGCGCAATAACAAAATGCCCGGTTCCGCGCAGGAAATCCGCTATATCAACCGCGATGAAAGCACCCATCTCTGGCTCTTCCGCAACATCATCCGCGAGCTGCAGCGCGAGCAGCCCGAGCTCTTCACCCCGGAGCATGTGGCAGAATACCGCGCCATGATTCGCGAGGGCTGCGAACAGGAAATCGCCTGGGGATGCTACGTCATCGGAGATGACATCCCCGGGCTCTCCACCGGCATGATTACGGACTACATCCGCTACCTGGCCAACCGCCGCTGCATGGATCTGGGCTTCGCCCCGCTCTACGATGGTTATGAGACGGAGCCGCCCTCCTGCTCCTGGGTCTCGCAGTACAGCAACTCCAACCTCATCAAAACCGACTTCTTTGAGGCCCGCAGCACTGCCTACGCCAAGAGCACCGCCCTGGTGGATGATTTATAAGTAGAGGTCACCACCTTTTTCCGGCAGCATCCGCACCTGTTCCGCAAGAGCAGTCAGCGCGATGCTGCCGCCCGTTATCTCCACCCCCTCACCTATGCAAAGAGGAGCCTCCTCCTCCGGATGACAAATGATGTTGACAAAGTCGCAGGGCATCCACTCCCGAGGCAAGGAAGACTCACCCGCCGCTCCGATATCCGGGCAGAAGAACTCGTGGTCGCGTTCCCTCACCGCCCATTTCAGACGGTTCAATAAAACATCGCGCCCCTCTTCATCAAAGCGAAGGTGGAGCTTTCCCGTTCCCCGGTGATAATGTACATACAGCATCGGCTTCTATCAATCGACTTCAGTATATAACAACCGGCAGTATAAAAGTCAAGTCGCAGGCTTTGCCGCAGAGCCGGCATGACGCACCGACACACACCTCGCAGCAGTTGCCGGCAGGTTCTTCGGATTCAGCTCTGCATATTCCCTTTTCAACGGCTGCTCGAGCAGCAGGCGTTCGCCGGGAAGCAGGGGAACGGAATTGGGGGCGTCTCTCATCAGCGGAAAGAGTTATTCCAGTCATTCGGCATGAGCTCCAGGAATCCGCGACAGCTCGGAAGAGAATACAAACGATGAAAATCCTCATCCGGCAGCACCAGACTATCCATTGCATGCTCTGCATCCCGGCTGTGGGACTCCCGGCAAAGCTCCCATATATTCAGCGCGTAGATGCACTGCTCATGCTCATCAAACAAGGCTAATTCATCCCGCGGGTTAAAGCAATTCCACGGAGGACGCACATATTCCTGATACACAACCTTGCCCTGTCCATCGATGCTCCATATTTTCTGCGAAGTCGGCACCAGGCTTTCGCGATGCGGTTGCAACGAAGGGCGTACCCTCAGGAGGACATCCCGCATCTGTGCCCATTCTTCCGGAGCCGGGCGAACAGGGCTCAATTTCCCACCGGCGCACCAGCACTCATTCGCCGCACAATCCGCATGCCGCAGCTCTGCCCGCACGGCTGCCGCCAATGCCTGCTGCAACCGCGCATGACTCCGGCGGTTTTCCTCAACGAAAGACTGATACTCATACTCAAGTCTCGCAGCATTTCGCCGCTCTACCTCCGTCCGCAGGCATGCCATCTGCCGTTGACTGCAAGATGCGGAAAAAAGCAACGAAACGATAAATAAGAAAAAAACGGCCGTTCGAAACAGCAACAGTCCCCGGCCTTCCGCAACAAACAGCAACCGACGAAACAACATCCTTTTATAAAACATCGATAACATTTATCTATTTTTAACCATACGCTTTTTCTTCTCTTTTCCCACCCGAAAAAACAAACAAGGCGGCAATGCCAAGAGGCATCATAATAAAGCCGACTGCCCACATCCCGATACCGGGAAACTTGCTGATACGCGGGTCATCCGGCAGGCATAATACGCGGGTAGACTGCCCATCTGTGGGAATGGATTCTCCAAAACGTGACATATTGGCAGAGATAGGTATGTCTTGCCATCAGCCGCACGAAACGAATACGGGAATCTGTCTGGGAAATAATAGTATAGCAAAATCGAAAATTCCATTGATTGCGTCGACTTCCCGCCTCATGCCGCGCCCCCCGCGATTCGTGTCCGAAGATTACCCCCTCCGTCTCCACTCCTCTGAGAAGCAATCTCACGTTGTTCACATAGTCAACAGCCGTAATCGACAGTAAAAGCAATGCCTCCTGCAAAAGACAAGGCGCATGGGGATAACGGCAAAACGGCTTTGGTGCGCTCCCTGCTCATCTATCAGCATCCAAAACATGCCAACGGCAAAAGTTCCGCTCAGCAACAAAGAAATTTCATACACCACAGCAAGAACCAATTGTTCCCCCATGGTGTACACACCTGTATTCCAGACCGGATATAAGCAACAACACTGCCACACAACCGCGCAGAAAACCGCTGTCAGAAAGACCCCCATTAACAGCAGCTCGAGCGGAGACGATGTGTATGACGTCTCGAGAAAAACGTCCTTATCCCTGTCAGACAAACTCATACGCAGTTTTACTCCTTGCAACAGGAATAAAGGAACAGCGTCAGCGCGGCAGCTGAATACATCACGATGACACCCGTAGTCATCACCACGGCAGACAGAACAGCGCCGCTGATGAGAAAGGCAGCAAAGATAATGGCAAGAGGTAACCGTTTCATAGTGTTATGTGGCCGAAATAGTACAACCACCAGTCAGAGTCAAGACCGATTGCAACGGTCGCACCCACCCAGCAACACGTCTGATACACAACACATCAGACAGTCAAGTCAACCATCGTTCTGACTGACTCTATACTCATGTTCACACACTTCACTTTCCCCGCGCGTATATCGCATTTGCAATGCGATAGTCAAGTTAAAAGTTTATTCTCATGGTGTTTTGAAATGTAATGCATAAATGAGAAAGAAAGAAAAATAGTTGTAATATAAAGATATTGCCACTATTGGACGACTATCGCATTGCAAATGCGATAGTATGCCCCCGGACAGGGATTTTCCCTGTTATCTCGTTGGTTTAACTCAGACCACATTACGCATATGAAACCGCACTTACCTATAATTCTGCTTACGGCGATGATGGGCGCTATAGCCATCGCTGATGAATCTGCCCCTGTTACCCAAACCTTTGGTGAGGGCACTTACACCTACGTTATCACAACAAACGATACGATCAGCTCAACTTTCACCGGAGATTGCAGGGACGGAAGCTTTGGTACGTCCAAGCAGGGATACAGCAATAAAGGATGGGTTGCCGGAATCCCGGTCAACGAGTCAGATCGTTTTGCTGCCCATACTGCCATCACCATAGGAGACGGCACAACGAAAACAACGGTATCGGCCGTAGTCGGTGTCGGCAGTAGGGGCTACGCCTCTACCGGCAACAAATCCATTACCGTTAATGCAAATGCTTATGCAGGTAACATTTATGCTGCATATAACCTTAATAAGGGTCACAACAGCGGCCTGGCAGTGACGGGAGCAGAAAGTTACTACATGAACCAAGCGTATTTTGCCCCGAAAGCAGTCGCAGGTTCCGTTATATCCGTCACGCTTAATGGTGGTAGTGCTTTACAGATATATGGAGGAAGTTCCGGACTTACTACTCCTATCAGCACCGAAATGAAGGCGGCTGAAGATGCGCTTGGCAGCAAAGAAGCAGCAGAAGCATACGCGACAGGTAATCCGGCATGGGCGCTCAATGAGAAGATAGAAATCAATATCATCGGCGGCAAAGTTGGCGTTACGGCAGATGGAAGTGTGCATTCAGCCATTGAGGCAGACCCGGAAATTGCCGTTATCATCGGTGGAGGAATGGACGGTTCTTCCGTCAACAATGAGGTTAACATTACCGTTTCCGAAGAAGCCGAGGTTAACGGCTCCATCGTAGCCGGTGCCTCTGCCTACAGTACGAGCGGAGGACAAACGGCTCAGGGTTTCGTTAATTCTACCTCTGTGACCATCAGTAGCGGTAAGGTTACGGGAAATGTTCTTGGCGGCGGAGGAGAAGGAGGCATTGTCAAGAATGACACTCATATTACCCTGTCCGGCGGTATCGTTGAAGGTGATGTCTATGGTGCCGGCGATGGAGACACGATCCTGGGGAACACAACCATCACACTCAGCGGAAATGCAACAGTATCAGGGACCATCCATGGCGGCGGATACAACAATGCCAAGGTGAACAAGGACAGGACCCTCAATCTCGGCACAACAGAGGAGGCATACACCGGCACCATTAATGCTGCTGATTTTACTGATATTAACATGAATAACGGTGTAGTGACCATCGAATCCTATGTACCGTCAGAAGAAGGAACGAATCTGACAGTCGGACAAGATGCATCCCTGACCATCAAGGGTGACTTCACCGCCAAGGAAATCAATATTGATGGAGGCACGTTACAAATCATGGGCGGCACACTCAAGGCGGATTCTGTCACCTTGGGTGCGATCAGCTATGAGGTCTACAACCCCGGATACATAGGAGGCAGTGATAATCAGAATGGCTTCAAGCAGGACTCCGGCCGATCAGCCATTGGTCTGGATATCGGCGAATCGCTTGCTTCCGTAAAGGATAGTGATGGGGTGAAATACTTCTACAACAGCACGCTCAATAAATATATCGCCCCGGGAGAAACTCATTGGGACACCTACTACATCAACACCCCCGAGCACGAGGCAACTGTGAGCGGTATTGCTGATGCCAGCAAGGATGATGCAGGAAATGTTCAACTTGAGAAAGTGGAGATGTCAGCCGGCTCACTGAATGCAGACCAAAGCATTCTGGTGAATGCCCGTGCCACCACCAACGAGGCCGGAGAATTTGCCGTGAAGCCTGTCATCAACGTGAGCGGTGATGACACGGAGCTGAGCGGTACCATTACCGACTCAACGCTGAATGCCTCCGGCGGTAAGATTTCTGCCACTCTTCACGGCACCACAGAACTGACCGTCACCGGTGATGTGGAAGTCAGCGGAAATAACAACCAGACAGGAGTCACCACCATTACCGGTTCGGAGGCCAAGCTGACCGTTGGCTCAGACAGAGCTCTGGGCGATGCTAAGGTAGAGCTGAAGGACAACGGCACGCTGGATCTCAATGGCATGGAGGTGGACAACGCCATCACGGTGCTGGGCTGCACGGTTGCCAATGCAGAGAATTACAAGGGTCGTTTTGACGTGGCCAGTCACATGACGCTGGAAGGCCCCGCTTCAGCCGACTGTGTTTCCCTGCGCGATAAGGGGGCAATCACCGCTGAGTCACTGCGCACCACTAAGCTGGAGGCAGGCAGCGATTGGGGTACCACCAAGTACAGCGAACACACCATTACCGGCAATGTTACCATCAATGATGACGGTGCCATCATCCTCTACAGCGGTAAGCAGATTACGCTGACCCGCGGCAGCCTGACACTTGGTGACAACGTGATGATGGTACTCACGGGTGATGGTGGAGAATTCGCCGCAGGCGATACGCTTGTCACCTGCCTCTCCGGCACCATTACCGGCGATTTCTCCGAGCTGAAATTCCTTGTTGAAGGAGAGCAGCAGGAGGGCTACATCGTAGAAATTACGGATGACAGGAAGAGTGCCGTGCTGGCTGAAGAGGTCGATGAAGAAGACAAGCCCATCATCGGGCCGGAAGAGGATGAGGAGGACAAGCCCATCGTCGGTCCGGAAGAAGACGAGGAGGACAAGCCCATCGTCGGCCCGGATGCTCCAGCTGCTCCCGTATTTGACCAAGCCACGGCAGATGTGCTGGCTCAGGGCAACTGGGGTGTTGTCACCGCTTCCCGCGCCTTTGTGGGTGCCGTTCAGGGACAGCGCAACAACATGGGCTGCATCGCCAATGGTCGCGGCACAGCCTGGGCATCCCTGCTGGGTGGCATGACCGATATCTCCGGCTCCGGTGCAGCGGCCGGTTCCGATATCACACTTTTCGGTGCTGCCGTGGGCGTCGATATGAAGGTTGGCAAGCGCAGCAGCCTGGGTGTGGCTTTCGGCTACACGGACGCAGAGGTCTCCGCAGACGGTCTGGGCGACATCGACCAGGAAAGCGGCCACATTGCCCTTTACGGTGAGCACGGGCTGAAGAAATTTGCCAACAACTCCTGCCTGAGTCTGGATTGGGTGGCTGCCACCGGTACCACGGAATCCAAGTACATGGGTGCCAAGTGGGAGCAGGACAGCATCCAGCTCAATACCCGCCTCACCTGGAATAAGCAGGTAACCGACCGTTTCTCCTACAATGTGTTCGGCGGTCTGGAATACTTCGCCTCCGAATCTGACCGCACCATGAACTGCAAGAGCGGCTCCGTTCAGAACCTGCGCGGCGAGCTGGGCGTTGGTGTCCGCTACGTGGCCAAGCAGGGCACACAGCCCATCACGGATGGCAAGTGCACTCCGGCTCCTGCCTGCGAGCGCGTGGTGCTGTATGGCGAGGTGAGCTACATCAACGACATGGTGCGTAACAATCCCACCATTGAGGTGGACGGACTGCGCGGCAACGGGGCCAATCCCGGTCGCCAGGGTGTCGGACTGGAAGCCGGTGTCACTATCCGTCTGGGCGAGAAGTGGAGCGCCTCTGCCAACTATAGCTTCAACGCGATGGATGACTCCAATGAGCACGTCCTGAACATCGGTGCGAGCCGCACATTCTGAAAATTCTGAAGCACCTCTATCAATAATCAGGCGGCTTATGCTCCACAGCATAAGCCGCCTTTTTTTGAAAGGCAACTCTACCCCGTATGGCTACGATTCGGGATAGAATACATGCTGCAGGTACAAGCCCTCTGCCGGGGCACAGTAGCGGGTTTTGGGCGCATCAAGCTCCGTCAGCATAGCGGACAGTTCTGCCGCAGACATCCGCCCACGGGCTACCTGGTGGGCGGTTCCCACCAGCATTCGCACCATGCGATACATGAATCCGTTGCCATGGAAGCGCAGACGGAGCATTCCCTGCCCGTCGCGGTGCAATGTTGCGGAATAAATGGTGCGCTCATAGAATCCGGGAGGTGGCGGCACAGGTTCATTGCCACGACTGGCGGCAAAGCGGCGAAAATCATGCGTGCCGACATAGACCTGCAATGCCTCCTCCAGCGCTTCCTCAGAAAACGCATGCGGCACATGCCATGCACGACCGCTCAGAAAGGGGCTCAGAACGGGCTCACGGCAGATTAGGTAGTCATATACCTTGCCCACGGCATCAAAGCGCGCATGGAAGTCCTGAGCCACCGTACGAGCTTCCAGGATGCGGATAGAGGACGGCAGGTGGGCATTCAAGGCGGCTACCCAGTTCTCCGGGCTCAGGCGGCAGGTCTCCGGGATATCAGAATGGAACACCTGTGCCCGCGCATGCACTCCGGCATCCGTGCGTCCCGATGCGGCAATGCGGACAGGCGCACGCAAGATGCTCTGCATCGCGGCTTCGATGATATCCTGAATAGTTTCCCCGCCACGCTGGCTCTGCCAGCCGCGGTAGGAAGCACCATCGTATGCACAGGTGAAGAGGATTCGGGGCATGTCCGGGGTGAGAAAAAGGCCGCAGCTCTGCGTTGGAGAAGCTGCGGCCCGAGTCAAAGATTTGCGTGCAATCAGATTTCGATGTCGAGCATATCATCACCGGTGTCCTCAGAGGAATCATCGGTGGTTTCCTCTTCCGTGGTCTCCTCGGTCGTCTCCTCAGTGGTTTCCTCAGAGCCGGAGTCATCAGTATCCACATCCAGAGAGAGGTCATCGTCGCCACCGGTCGTTTCCTCATCAGAGGATTCGTCCGTGGTCTCCTCGGTAGAAACATCAGCGGAATCATCAGCACTTTCGGCTGTGGTCTCCTCGCCGCTTTCCTCCTCAGCGGCGGCCTCGCGATCATCAGCGGGCACGGGGATGGTCACCTCTTCCTCTGCCTCCACGGAAGCGGATTCGGGGATTTCGGGGCAATCCTCAGCCTTATCGAAGCGGGTCATGGGGAACTCCTCAGGAGAAGCCACATAGTCCAGCGCAGCCTTGAGCTTGGCAGAACCGTAGCACTCGGCAAAGTTGGGCGGGTTGTTGGCGTTCTGATCTTCTGCGTTGTAGATGTACTTGGCACCGGCTTCCACCTGTTCCTGGGGTGTGGCATCGGCAGCTGCGCCGGAGTTCGCACCCACGGTGCGCACCAGCAGGCTATCCACAACCTCGCCGTCATACTCAGAAACGGGCTTACTGGCACGCACACGGCCAATCTGGCGGGCAAGGCGGCAGGTGGCATCGGAATAGGCAGCAGCATCGCTGTTCACCAAGGCATTACCGCCCATGCTGAATACACGCACACCGGCATTCTGATAGCGCTTGTTGAGGGCTTCCACGCGGGGAGCAGCGGCCTCAGCCGTCTTGTAGCTGGTCACTTTCTGCAGCTCGGCAGTCAGTTCTTCAGCCAGCTGTACAGCCGTCATTTCTTCCTTCTGGCAGGAAGTGAGAGCACCCAGAGCCACCAGGGCGCAAGTGGGAATGAAGAGAAAACGTTTCATGGAGGAAATAAGATAATCTACGTTATGAAAATTAGCAGGATTTTATGCTTCTGTCAAGGTAAAGTGTCACGTTTGGGGATTTTTTTCATATTCCCTGCACCAAAATAGGCAAGCGACACGCCATACGGCACTCTGACACGGGAATTCACGGCTTCGGAGGGTCCGGAAGGATGTCTTCGTATATGCCGGGAGAGGAATCTTCTATCACGGTTGCCCCGACGCAACGCGAATAGAACTCCGCAGGGCCGACACCGCCGATAACGGCATAGGCATAGCCGAGAGCCCGCATCTGTTCGAGGGCCGTCACCAGCAACGCCTTGCCTATACCGCCCTGACGCGCCTCCGGGTCCACCCCCATGGGGCCGATGAAGCCGCGAGCCGTCGCATCGTAGCAGACAAAGCCGATGATGCGCTTCTCCTGCGTGGCGATGAAACAGCCTACGGGCTGATGCCCCATGGCCACCTTGCATTCGCTCACCCACTTGGGGCTGAAGGTTCGTCCCACCCAATCAGCCACAATATGGCGCTCAAAGGGATTGCAGAGTCGCACCCGAATCCCCTGCTCCAGCAGTGCGGCTCGCAGGGGCGCACCCTCCGGCAGCTTCCAGAGCCTGACCAGCATATCCGTCATCTTTCAGACAATAAATCAGATGTTGATAAAAGAAAAGAGGCGGGAAACCCTCAACCGGGTCTCCCGCCCCAGCGGAATCTGTCGTATCAGTCCTTCTTACGGTCTTTGGCGGCGTTGTAGTAGTAGGTGGCAGCCTTGTCCACCAGCTCATCCTTCGCCTCCGGGTCATACACCGTCTTCAGCAGCTGAGCCATGGCCACAGCATCACGGAAATTGACGGGAGCACCACTCCAGACTTTCGCATCCAGAGGAGCCTTTACCGTCTTGGCATAATCCTGTACACCGGGCATGTTCCACAGCAGATTGAAAGCACGTTTCATCGCATCCACCGGCAGCTCCGGGGACACGCCGTGGTGGCTGACCACGCACTGGCAGAAACGGTCAATGGCCTCCCCGGCGGTCTTGGCATTCTCAGCCGTGATACCGCCCTTGACCTTGGACTCCAGCGCACAGCCATGCGCATAGCAGAGCCAGCCGTACACCTCAGAGGAAACCGTCTTAAGCAGTTCCTTATCCTTGAGCATGGCCTCAACCGGAGCAGCATCACCACCGTTGGCGGCAGCAGCCACCACGGGTGCTACCTTAGCCGCCGTCAGGTCAAAGTCGTTCAGCGAGGGGTCATCCTTCGACAGGCCGTCTGCCAGCCCGGGCACAGCAGCCCAGTCCTTCTGACGCACGGCTGTCTTGAGCTCGTACACGGAGGCAATGGCCGAGGGATTCCCCGGCAGACCGAGGTAACGCTCATACTTCTGCTTCACCTTGGCCAGCTCCTTGCGTGCGGCATCCAAATCACCGGCACGGTACTCAGCCAGCGCATCCGCCAAATCATCCGGGGTCATCAGCATGAAGAGGGCGCAGGACTTCACATCCATCTGCATCTTCTGGTCAACAGCCCCCTTGGGGATGTACTGGAACACGTTCTTACCGCCGGCTGCCTCGATGACCTGAATAGCAGGTTTCTTCATCTTTCCGGTCTGCACGTAGGCACGAAGCTTATCCTGAGCCGCACCCTCTTCCTGTGCCCCGACAAAGGGGGCACAGCAAAGAAGAGCTGCAGCAAATCCGATAATATTAGTTAATTTCATATATCGAGTCTGGTAAAAGGTTAGCGTTGCTTAATCTTGCTCTGGAAGTCCTTGTTGGCCTTATCTTCACGCTGCACCCCGGCATCAGCCTTGTAGGTATTGAGATCGTTCTCCACAGCGTTGAAAGCGTCACGTTCAGCCGGCGTAAACTTCTCGACAAGGTTGCTGCGCTTGACGAGAGTGACGTACTGCTGGCCGGTATTCCAGGCATTCCAGCGGTCGGAAGCCTTGAAGTTACCCTTCAGACGGTCACCGGAGGCAGGATTATTGCGCTCCCAGAAGAGCTTCATAATCTGCTGACAGGCCGGGGCCGAATAGGTCACATTACCCTTATTCTGGTTATAGAGGTTCATGTAGGTCTGCAGAGCCTCCTTCACCTTGCCGGACTTGGCGTAGGCCTCACCCAGCATCATGAGCATATCCAGACGGTCGTTATTCTTGGCACGGTTAATCGTGATGTACTTGTTAGCCGATTCCACAGCGGCGGCGGCATTGCCGGAGCGCAGGTTCAGCTTCGTCAGGCCCATGAGAGCCGGAGCCGCCACAGACACAGAGGGAGAATTGGCAATCTGCGTATAGAGGTCAGCAGCCTCCTTCTGCTTGGCAGCATCCTTGGAGAACGCCAACGCATTGGCCTTGCCCAACTGGGCCTCACCCTTCATGTCAGTATTGCGATCCAACACCTTCTGGAAGTAGGTAGTGGCCAGGTTGATTTCCTCCGTCTTGGAAGTCGGATCCGGGAACTCAGAAACGTAGCGCACCAGATAGTCACCCACCTGCACGCAGATGAAGTTCGTGAGATCATCCGGCTGGAATTCACGGGTCATCTCACGGAAGGTGGCCTGAATATCGTTCGCCAGCTTGTTCTTGGCACCCTCATCCTCAAGCCCCTTGAGCTCTTCGTTCATGGCACGAATCTGAGCCATGCGGAAGATAGCGCGGGAGTACTTGTCGGTCGGCTGGATACCCGGGAAGTTGGTGAAGTGCTGCGTCTTCTCCTCGAGCGAGAGATCCTTGTTCTCATAGGTCTTGACACCGGTCACATATGCCTTCACATAGGCATTGATGGTCTTCTCCAGTTCGGGTTCGGCCTGATTCTGACTGTGGTTGTAGGTAGCCTCGCGACCGATGACGGTGCGGGCGCGCTCCACAGCAGCCGTGAAGCTCTCCTTGTCCTTGACGGTAGCCAGCATCTCGGAAACCATCTGCAGCGAATAGTTGCAGCCCTCATGGTCAGCTTCCTTCCAGAAGCGGTCGACATAGCCCTTCACACGGGCAGCCTGAGCCTCATCGGATTCGCCGTCCTTCTTGATTTCCTTGCCGTAGCTGGCGAGCCAGTAGAGCGCGTTGGCGGCAGTCCCCTTACCCTTACCGTCCGGCATGGCGAGAGCCGCATCAGCAGCACGCTCCAAAGCCTCGATAGCGCTCTGCTTCATCGCCATCTCTTCCTTCATGATGTTGACACTGGCTGTGAGCAACTCTGCAATGGCGTAGTAGTCACAGGTCTTCCAGTTGTCGGTAATCACCTTGAAGTAGGTCAGAGCCTGCTCCTTGAACTTGTCCTGCGTTTCGGTATCAGGCGTGCGCTCAGCCTTCTTCATGTAGGCATCCGCCACATTGTAGTGCATGTGGTGCACCATGATATTCTCCTCCATGCTGAGGGAGGGGAAAGCCTTGGCGTACTCCTCAAAGACGGCGATAGCCTCATCGAACAGCTTGGCATCCTGACGAGCCTTCTTCATGTAGGCATCAATCAGGAAATAATAGGTCTGGTTCCCGTAGGTCGCCACTTCCTTTGCATTGAGCGCTTCCTTACCTTCACCGACGACAAGAATCTTGCCGGAAAGCAATTCCTTGGCGGCGGGAATCAGCTCGTCATACATCTTCTGCTTGTAATAGGCAGCCACGATGGAGTACTGAGCCGTTGCATAGAACTTGTTGCTGGGATTCTCCTTGTACTCGGCCTTTACCGCCTCGGCGGCGGGGATGACCTCTGCCCACTGCTGCTGACCGAGCAGACGGCGCAGCTTGTTGAACGCCAGGCTCTTGCTCTGGCCTTCACCCAGAGCACCGCCATCCACACGCTTCTCGTATCTGGCACCGCCCTCTTCATCACCGACAGCATAGCAAAGCTGGGAAAGCTGCATGAAGATGGTATTGGTCAGCACATTCTGAACGGGTTTGCCGTCCTTCTCCTCCACCTTGCCGTCCTTGCCCTTCTTGGCACCGCTGGAAAGGTTCGGGTAGCGATCGGCCAGCACCTGGAACGCAGCACGACCCATGCGGTTGGAGCCCATGTTGAGCGCGGCATTACCGGTGTACATGATGGCGAGGCCTTCCAGCTTCTGCGCGTTGCTCAGCATGTCCTTATAGACAGCAAAGGTCTTCTTCTGGCGACCGGCGGAATAGGAAGCACCCGTTGCCGGGTCAGAAAGAGCACCGGGATATTTGCCCAGAGTCCTAATATTGTCTGCCAGGTTCACGCTCACCTCGTACACATCCGGTACCAGGCCGAACAGCGTGTTGGCCGAGCGGGCAGCCTCCACACCGATTTCGGGATTGCTGCCCATGTTCTTGTTGGCGGCAGAGGCAGCCACCACTGCGTAGTTCAGGAACTTCGCGGCATGCGTGGAGGCACGCAGCGGATCCATGCGATAACTGGCGGGGCTGGATTCGATGGTCTTATACACCCAGGAAACGTTCTCCGGGTTCTTGGTAGCCACCTGAACGATGGTACCCAGACCGGCCATAGCCAAATCATCCGGCACACGCCCCTTGGACTTGCGGGACAGCTCCAGATACTGACCGGCCTTCTTGAAGTCCGGCTGCGGCTTGAGCAGGTAGGACTGCACCAGCAGGAAGCAGACACGGCCGTCCAGCTTCAGCTGGCGCTCCGTGCGGCTCACCTTGTTCTTCTTCAGCAGATCCAGATACTCCTCCAGATGCTTGATGGCATCCTCCAGCTTGGTGGGATCACCGGGAGTCTTCGTATCGCCGACACCCTGCAGGTAGCGGCAATGCCCCATCTGGAAAATACACTGTGTCAGGAAAGGCGCATAGCCTTCCGGCATCCTGTCCTTCAGCATGCTCTTGGCTTTTTCCTGCATGCCCTTATCTTTCCAGCGCGCATTATCATGGAACTCCTTGTAGGCGTTGTACGCCTCATCATATCGCTTCGCCGCGCGCAGAATCTCACCTCTCTCATACGCATAGAAAGGCATCAGATAGGCGAACTGCTTAGCCATGGCACTATTGCCACTATAGCGTTTCAGCACTTGTTCGCAGAGCGCCATGGCCTCATCAGGCTTACCGGCAGTCGTCAGCGCTTTCACCCGGGCGAGCGAGGTCATCGGATCCTGAGCCTGGCACACCATGGGTGCTGCCAGCGCCATCGCTGCCAACACGGTTGCTATGGAATAATTGTTCATATTAAAATCTGATTAAATAATGGAAAAACTTATTGAGGGAATCGAACAAAGAAGGGGAGCTTGCGGGCATATCAGCATGCCCCATCACTCCCCTTGTATTGTTCGGAGTTCGTGAGGTGTTACTCCGAAGCCGTGGTGTTCAGGCCTACGGTGTGAATATCAGCCTCCGCAAGGGCAGCCATGACGTCCACGATGCGCTGATGCGGCGTTGCAGGGTCACCGTTCACCATGACAATGGGTTCGGTATCCACAGCCACCGCCTGCTCCTTGAGAGTCTTGAGCACCTCCACCAGCTGGGGAAGATTGCGCTGTGCGCGGAACGCTTCCGTTCCCGGCTTGATGCCGGCATCGTACACGTCACCCACCGGCATATCATCGTTCCAGGTGATAGAGCCATTGGATGCCACATGAATACGACCGGGCTCCACAGGGGGCGGAGCACCACCGGATGAGGGAGCACCGGGAATGCTTACGTCGAGTTTCTTTTCACTCACCAGCGAGGTTGCCACCAGGAAGTAGATCAGAAGCAGGAAGCAGCAGTCAATCATGGAGGAGATTTCCATCTCCGGCTCTTTCTGTTCTTCCGTTTCGCGGTTCTTATGTCTAGACATAGTTCAGAAATGCTGGTTAGAGATTAACGGGCCGGGAGAGTGCCGAACACCATGTTGCTCACACCGGCTGCCGCCGCACAACGAATGGCAGCAGCGGTGCGCTCCCACGGAGCAGCTACGTCACCACGAAGATAGATTCGGATATCCTTATCCTCCATATTCTTGCCCTTGTAGAACTCTTTCTGTTTGGTGATGAAATCCGTCAGCAGCTGAGCCTCATCCTGAGAAAAGCCCTTGGTCGATTCACCGTCAGACACACCCCAGACCACATCGGAACGCTTGTAGGTCTGCAGGTACTTATCGGCGGCTTTCTGGGGCATCTTGTCGGTATCGGCATAGATGTTGACCACGATACAGCCATTGGCGTCTTTCAGCTCCGAACAGGAAACTGCGCTGGGCATACTGATGCTGGCATCCTTGGCCACCGTCATCGCCGTGGCATTCACCACGAAGAAAATCAGCAGCAGGAAACAGCAGTCAATCATGGGAGACATATTCGGACTCCCGTCCACCTCTTCCACCGATCTTGATTTTTTCTTACCCATGGTAATAAAGAAGTCAGTTTGATAATCGCCTGCTCCCGGATACTCCGATTCAGCGGAGACTCGTTATCGCAGAGAGCTGGCCCGGTCAATATCAGGCTCTTAGGCCTGCTCCTCTTCTTCGCCCTCTTCTTCCTCGTATTCCTCTTCCTCCTCGTCATCATCGCCGGAGAGGCCTTCGGGGATACGGGCAAGCTGAGCCTCAGCATTGATGACATTGATAGAGGTATTGAGCATCTCCTCAACGGCATTCACGCAGGTGGCCTCGCGCCCTTGGGCAGCCTTCTTCAGGAAGAAGAATGCAGGCAGAGCAATAAGGGAAATAATCAGACCCCAGAAAGTGGTAAGAAGTGCCACGGAAATGTCACCTGCCAGCTGGGAGGGGTCAGCCTGACCGGATTCAGCGAGCACGGCGAAGCAGCCCACCATACCCTGAATCGTACCGAACAGACCGATGGACGGAGCAATGGAACCGGAAAGTGCCAGCATGTCGATGCAGAACATCATGCCCGGGCGCTCGTTGTTGGTGAAGTCGGCGATAGCGTCCTCCACAGCATCCTTGCCCAGGTCCTCAGGACGGTTGGCATCCACATTCGGCAGAGCATAAGCTACCAGACGGCCCAGATAGGTCGGGCTCTCAGAAGCGAGCTTGATGGCGGACTGCACACGGCATTCGTTCATGAGGGCAATCAGCTCGTCACGCAGCGGTGCGGGGCAGAACTTGTCCTTCTTGATATCCAGCATGCAATACACGATAAGACACACGGTGATAGCGAGCAGAATAACGAGCGGAATCATGGTCCAGCCACCGTCAATCACCCACTTATCAAGCATGGTCTTCTGGGTTGCACCACCGGCAGCTTCCTGAGCGAAAGCAGAACCGACGAACATTGCCATGGTCACAAGGGACATGGCCCGAACAGCGAAACGAGTAATCGTTGATTTCATAACTACGAGAATGCAGAATTGACGTCCTCCATTTAACCAAATTTTTCCGCTTTTGCAAGAAAGATTTATCAAAAGCCCATAATTAAGGCAAAAAAATGACAGCAGGATAAGGCGAACCAACGCAAAATCAAACGCTATCAAATATTCTTGCTCCATCTCCCCGCGTGGTCTCCCCACGGAGTCAACCCGGGCAGTTATTCAACTTTTCCGAACAGTTTCGGAATAAGCCACAAAAGAGAACGGGCTGTCAGAAGCGACCAACGCTCCGACAGCCCGTCTGTTGAAAATAATCGAAAAATGACTTACTTACCCTTGACATCCAGCACCTTGACGGGAGCCTGAGGCGTGGTCATATCGATCTGCTGGCAATCCTTGGGGAAGGGACGAAGCTTGGGCATGGACTGGGTCTGGCAGCAGCAGGAGCTGAAGCCCACGGCGCATCCGACAGCGAGAATGAGAGCGGTAAATTTCATGTTATCAGAATTTTGGTTGGCTATTTCCGATAGCCATTGAAGCAGATTCAACGGTAAGAGTCAACACCAAACTGACAAAACAGGGCATTTTTCCGCAAAAAAGCGATTGGGACTCGCTTCTGCCTGCCGGAAACGGGGTTCTTTTTTTTCATCCGGAAGAATATAAAACTTGAAAAGGCAGGCGGGTGCTGTTATAAGAGCGGGGAACTGATGGGCAGGCGAAAACAGAGAGGCGTATTCAGCGACAGAGGAGCCGGCAAGGCGCGTCTGATACGCCGTATTGTGTTGATAAGCTGTGGTATCATCGGACTGCTGCTGATACTCGGCATCATCGCGTGGTATCAGCTGCTGACCTATCTTCAGGGGGACACCTTCCGCCGGAAAGTGTGCCGGGATTTGCAGGTCGCCACACAGGCGGAATCCGTCCACATGCGCGACAATCTGAAAATCAACGGCGACACGGCGACCCAGAGCGAACTTCATTTCAACGGACTAGGGAACATTGAATCCATCGGAGCCGAACGCATACAGGCGCACATTGAGCGCGGAGAGCTGCTGAACAGGAAGCTCCACATCCGCAAACTGACCATGGAGGAGGGCAACGTGACGCTACGTTTTGAAGAAAAACAGGCGCAGGCTCTCGACCTCCCCAACGCCGCCAGGAAAGACAGACCCGAGCACAGAAATGACGCGCGAAAAGCAACAGCGAAGCACAAAAAAAGCTCCGTCTCCGCATCCGAAGGCAGTAGCCTCACCCCGGAAGGCCTGCAACTGGATTTCGCCGAATGCCGGGATGCGAATTTCATCCTGCATCACGGCAAAAAACTCTTCAGGCTCAGCGGCAGCAATATCACCGCCAAGCCCATGAACAAGGATAAAAGCTGGAGCTTTGAGCTGGAAAACGGGCGTCTGCACACCCCATTCTCCCCCCTGCGTGACACGAACATCAAGACCGCCACTCTGCTCTGCCACGACTCCGGCATCGATTTGACGGAATGCCGACTCATGCTGACACCGGGAGAGCTTCGCACGCGCGCGCAATTCGACAGAGGTACGGGAAACTGGTCCGCCGTGATGCAGCTCAACAAGGCAAGCGTTGCCCGCCTGCTCAAGGATGACTGGAAGAAAAAGCTGACGGGCGAACTGTTCGGCAAATGTATCCTGCGCGGCGGTGATGGCGCCCTGCAATCCGCAGAGGGGAACGTCTCCCTGCGCAGCGGGGTGCTGGAGGGGCTGCCGTTTCTCTCTGAATTGAGCATCGACAACACGCGCCCCTACCGCCGCATCGAGCTGGAAAAAGCCGACTGCACCATCCGCTTCCCGTATTCCGCACCGGAGCGGAATCTGCACCGGGCATGGCTGTTGGACAACATCGACATCCACGCGCGCGGCAACACCCTCATCATCCGCGGCCACGTCATCATCGCAGAGGGTGGAGCACTCGGCGGCCAGCTCCTCATCGGCATCCCTCAGCATATCGCAGACCGTCTCCCCCTGCCCGGCAATCGCTTTGCCTCAACACTCTTCAACGGGCAGGGAGAAGCCGGGTATGCCTGGGTGAACATCAACCTGAGCGGCACTCTTGATTCCCCGGAGGAAGACCTCAGCGTGCGTCTCTCGACACTGATTTCCCACTCCCTGCCCGGCGCGGTGATGGGCTCTGCCGGCAACATGCTCCGAAAGCTCTTCGACTCTGCACAAAAAGCAAAAGAAAGTGCAGAGTCCCCCGAGCCGAGCGTGAAAGAAACTCCCGCCGACGCGGCGGAAACCATCATCAACACCTCCACCGATATTCTCCACCGGGGCTTGAACACCCTTTTCTGATACCACCATGAGTACGACACTCTATCCCTCCCAATTCATTGACGCCGTCTGCACCATCCGAGAGCGCTTCGCCCCCACGGCCTACCACGCCACCCTGCCCAACGGCAAGGAAACCGTGGCCTTCCTGCAGAAAAAGGAAGCCCACCTCGCGGACATCATCAAGCCGGGAGACCGCGTGGCGGTAACCATCTGCCCGGCTGACCTGGACCGCGCCCGCATCCGCCGCATGGCGTAATCCCCCCAGTTCCTGCCATGAATATCTCCACCCGACAGCCGGAAGTGCTGGCACCTGCCGGCAACTGGGACTGCGTGCGCTCCGCCGTTGCCAACGGAGCCGATGCCATCTACTTCGGGCTGGACCAGTTCAATGCACGCATGCGGGCCGACAACTTCACCCGCGCGGATCTCCCCGCGCTCGTCCCCTTCCTGCATGCCCACGGCGTCCGCGCCTATGTCACCATGAACGTCCTCATCTTCCCGGCAGAGTTCGCGGAAGCCACGGAATATCTGGACGCGTTGGATGCCGCCGGGGTGGATGGGGTCATCATTCAGGATGCAGGGCTGGCCGCCCTCATCTCCCGCCACCGCAAGAGCGGCCGCTGGAAGCTGGAGCTGCACATTTCCACGCAGATGACCATCACCTGTCCGGAGGCCGTGCAATGGGTGGACGAACAGTTTGACCCGCAGCAGATTGTGCTCGCCCGCGAGCTCTCCCTGCGGGAAATAGAAGCCTGTGCCAAGGCCACAACCAAGCCCATCGAGATCTTCTGCCACGGAGCACTCTGTGTGGCCTACTCCGGGCAGTGCCTCACCAGCGAAAGTCTGGGACAGCGCAGCGCGAACCGGGGCGAATGCGCCCAGGCGTGCCGCCTGCCCTACCGGCTGGAGGTAGATGGACGCATGCGCCAACTGGGCGAACGCCGTTATCTCTTCTCCCCGCAGGACCTCTGTTCGCTGGATTTAGTACCGCAGATGATTGCCGCCGGCGTTCACAGCTTCAAGATTGAGGGCCGACTCAAAAGCCCGGAATACGTGGCCGCCACCACCCGCGCCTACCGCCACGCAATCGATGCAGCGCTGCAGGAGCGAGGTCTCTCCCCCAAGCGCCGCGCGGCAGACCTCTATGCCATGCAGATGGCCTTCTCCCGCGGCTTCTCAGCCGGATGGCTCAACGGGACAGACCACCCCCTGCTCACCCACGGGCGCTTCGGTAAAAAGCGCGGGGCTCTCGCCGGCCGCATCATCCGCAGCGGCGAAGGCTGGGTGGAGCTGGAAGGCGAGCCCGCCATTCCCGTTGCTCCCGGTGACGGATTCGTGATAGATGCCGGGCAGGACAGAAATGAGGAACAGGGAGGCCGCATCTGGCGCGTGCAGGGCACCCGGCTCTATTTCCACGGCAAGGGCAGCCGCATCGACTGGCACAGCGTGCGCCCCGGCAACCTGCTCTGGAAGACCGCCGACCCCGCGCTGGATAAGGCGCTGCGAGCCACCTGGAGCAACTTTGCCCGCCAAGCTGCCCACACAAGCCGGGTGCTGAACCTCTGCATCAGCGGCCGCATGGGCAGCCAGCTCACCATCAGCTGCCGGGGTATCACCGTCGGCAGCGGTCAACCGCTGGAACCGGCCGAAAATCGCCCGCTCACCCCGGAGGTGCTCCGCGCCCAGCTCGGGCGACTGGGCGGCACCGGCTACAGCCTGGGCGACTGCCGGATTGAGCTGGAAGAAGGGCTCATGCTGCCGCTCTCCGTCCTGAACCGCATGCGCCGCGAGCTGGTGGAGCAGCTGAATAACGTCCCGGAAGCAGGCGACGAGGCTCCCCGCCCTGCCCTGACGACCGAAAGCACATCCCCTTTCCCGCCCATGCACCCGGCAGAGGGTTACCACCTCTCCGTCCTGTGCCGCGAGGCAGAGCAGGCACTCGCCGCCGCCCGCACCGGCATCCGCCGCGTCTACCTCGACCTCAAAAACCTGCGAGAACTCGCCGCCCTCACCGAGCAACTGCGGACAGAATGTCCGCAGACAGAAGTCTGGATTGCCACGCTGCGCATCATGAAACCGCACGAGGGAGGCTACTTCAAGTATATCATAGCAGCCACCCCGGACGGTGTGCTGGTGCGAAACCCGGGGGCTGCCATGTTTTTCCGGCAGAAAGGCATCCCCATGGTGGGTGATTTCTCCCTCAACACCGCCAACCCGGAGAGCGTGGCTCTCTGGCAGCGCTTCGGCATGCAGCTCTGCACCCCGTCTTATGATTTGAACGCCTCACAGCTGGCAGATTTGCTGCGCAGCGGTGCCGGCCCCGCTCTGGAGCTCACCCTGCACCAGCATATCCCCATGTTCCATACGGAGCATTGTGTCTTCTGCACCTTCCTCTCGCAAGGCCACAGCTTCAAGGACTGCGGACAGCCCTGCGACCGCCACAGAGTCCGCATCATGGATCGCACCCACGCCATGCACTACCTGCGCAGCGATGAGGGCTGCCGCAACACCCTCTTCAACGGCCGCGCCCAGACTGCCGCCCGCTATACCGACGGCATGCGACGCTGCGGGCTCAATCATTTCCGCTTGGAACTGCTGGAGGAAAACGCCGAACAGACCACTCACCTCATCAGTCTGTACCGTCAGCTGCTGGACGGAAGCCTGACCGCCGCCGACCTCATGCAGCGGCTCAACCTCCTGGACCGCATCGGCGTGGTTGATCAGGCCTGACTCTCGCAAAAACAATTTTTTTCAGAAAAAAATTGTTTTTTGGGCTTGACTGTAACAGAAGTTTGAGTTATATTCACCTCGTCTACGGAACCGGACGTCAAAACAGGTTCCCGGGCTCGAAAGGGTCCGATTCATAGGGTAGTTGGGCACCCCGGGGCTTCGGCTCCGGGGTGACTTCCTTTTCAGAGCTTAAGCATTGTTACACCCCACTCAGTTTTTGGGCTCTTTCCGGCCGCAAAAAAGGCCCACAGCCGAAACTGTGAGCCTTTTTCCAACATCCCCACGCGGATTCGAACCGCGGTTCTATGACTGAGAATCATATGTCCTAAC
>CAYYKC010000019.1:0-21658 GCA_964471605.1 uncultured Akkermansia sp.
AAATACAATGATTAACGAACTCGTTACAAAGATGGTGGAAGCCGGTGTGCACTTTGGTCATCAGACCCGCAAGTGGCATCCGAACATGAAGAAGTACATTCTCACCCAGAAGAATGGCATCCACATCATCAACCTGGAGGAAACCGAGAAGTGCCTGGACAAGGCCAGCGCTTTCCTCAGCGATCTTGCCGCCAAGAACAAGAAGATTCTCTTCGTGGGCTGCAAGCGTCAGGCTCAGGAGGCCGTGAAGGAGGCCGCCGAGGCTACCGGTCAGTACTATGTGAACTTCCGCTGGCTCGGCGGTATGCTCACCAACATGACCACCATCAAGAAGAGCATCGCTCGCCTTGACTACCTCGAGAACCTCGACAAGCAGCCCGAGTACAAGTCCATGTCCAAGAAGGAGCTCGCCGCCCTCGCTCGTGAGCGCGAGAAGCTGCAGCGCAACCTTCAGGGTATCCGCACCATGGGTGGTGCTCCCGACGTGATGGTTGCCATCGGTGCCGACCACGAGGATATCGCCATCCGCGAGGCCCACATCCTGGGTATCCCCGTCATCGTGCTGACCGACACGAACGCCGACCCCGACAGCGTGGAGTTCCCCATCCCGGGCAACGACGATGCCGTGCGCTCTATCCGTCTGATCCTCTCCGTGCTGGTAGAGGCTATCAACAAGAGCAAGCCCGCCTGATCTGATCATTTAACCTGTAATACCATACGACAATGGCTGAAATTACTGCCGCAATGGTGAAGGAGCTGCGCATCAAGACCGATGCCGGCATGATGGACTGCAAGAAGGCCCTGGTGGAGTGCGACGGCAACATGGACGAAGCCGTCAAGTACCTCCGCGAGAAGGGTATCGCCAAGGCTGCCAAGAAGGCTGACCGCGAAGCCAAGGAAGGTATCGTGGCCACCATCGTGGAAGGCAAGGACGGTATCATCTACGAAATCAACTGCGAGACGGACTTCTGCTCCAAGGGTGACAAGTTCCGGGCTCTGGCCGCCGAAATCGGTGTTGCCCTGAAGGCCTCCTCCGCCACCACGCTGGAGGATGCTCTCAACGTGGCCATCAACGGTACCACGGTGGAGAAGTACATCGCTGAGCAGTGCGCCGTCATCGGTGAGAACATGAAGCTGCGCAAGTTCGGTCGCTACACGCTGGCCGGCGAGGGCACCATCGCTTCCTACATCCACATGGGTGGCAAGGTGGGCGTGCTCCTGCAGGTGGCTTGCGACAACGCCGCTACCGCCACAGCTGAGGCTTTCCAGACCATGTGCAAGGACATCACTCTGCACATCGCTGCCTGCGCTCCCAAGAGCGTGGATTCCAGCTCCCTCGACCCCGCATTCGTGGCTGAGGAGCAGGAGATTGCCAAGGCTCAGCTCATCGCTGAGGGCAAGCCCGAGCACCTGCTGGAGAAGATTCTCCCCGGCAAGCTGCGCGCCCTCTACAAGCAGAGCTGCCTCATGGACCAGGAGTTCGTGAAGGACCCCTCCATCTCCGTCGCTAAGCTCGTGGAGAACACCGGCAAGTCCCTGGGCGACAAGGTGACCGTGGTGGCTTTCCACCGCTTCCAGCTCGGCGCCTGATAAGGGCACTTCCGGAGAACATCATTTCTCTCTTTTCCCGCTCTCCCATGCTCTTGCATCGGGAGAGCGTTTTTTTTTCATCACCAATTTCCTGCGAAATTGTTTTACCCGAAGTATCAGCCATGTTTTTACAGCTCCTACCCGACAGCTGTTATACCCGGGATGTACGATGAATAGACAGATGAAAAACACCCACATAGAGGGTGGGGTTAAGACTCTTTCCCTCATTCAAACGCCTGCAAGTCTGACCGTATGGCTTTTTTTTCTTGTCAAGAAAGGGCAGGGGGGGTAGGATAACGCCATATAGATATTTCCGGCATTCCGTGTGAGAGCCGGACACGTATAAAAACACATCAGCACTGTAAAATCATTATGGCAAATCTGAATAAAGTAATGCTTATCGGCAATCTGACGGCGGATCCGGATGTCCGTACCACGCCGCGAGGCACTCCTGTGACGGAGCTGCGCCTTGCCGTCAATCGCGTGACCTCCGGTCCCAATGAAGGTGAGCGCCGCGAGGAGGCAACCTATCTGGATGTGACTTGCTGGGGTCGCACCGGTGAAATTGCTGCCCAGTATCTGGCCAAGGGTCGCCCCGTATTCATCGAGGGGCGTCTGCAGCAGGATACATGGGAGGATAAGCAGACCGGCCAGCGCCGCAGCCGCATCCGCATCGTAGCCGAAAACCTGCAGCTGCTCGGCGGCCGCGATGGGGCTCCCCAGGGCGGCGCTAACGGCGGCTACCAGCAGCAGCGTTCCGGTGGTTACAACAACGGGAGCGGCTATAGCAATGGCGGCGGCAACTACGGTAACAACGGCGGCGGTAACTATGGTAATAACGGCGGTTACCAGCGCCCGCAGTACCAGCAGCAGAGCCGACCGCAGCAGTCACCCGCTCCCATGCCTGCTGAGGAAGAGGACGATATCCCGTTCTGATGCCCTTTTATCACGCGCAGGGGGGGATTTCGCGCCCCCTGCGCGTCATTTTTGTTAGAAACGTATGCGGAGACTTCTCTGTTCAGGGTTCATCCTCTCAGGGCTGCTGCTGACTCCTGCGCTTGATGCAGAACCGCAGCAGGCAGAGGACGACACCATTGTGGACATGGGGGAACCTCTTCCGCAGGAATCCGCAGACACGCAGGCTTCACCGCCCGTTGCGGAACAGAAAAACGGGGAATCTGCGCCGGAGCCTGCCCCCTTCGTCTCGCCGGAGGAAGAAGCTCTGCTGCGGGAGATGGCTGCTAATCGGGCCTCTGCTGCGCCCGGCACGCCCCCCGCACCGGCCCGTGCAGACCAGCATGTCGTCTCGCAGAGCCGCCTGTTTTCTGTGAGCGGCGGGGATTCCCTGCGCATGGGTGCCATTGCCTCCCGTGCAGATGATGTCTTCAAGCAGGTATGTAATCTGCTGACCTTTGACACAACATGGAAGCACTCCATCTCCATCCGTCTGCTGGGGCAGCATTCAGACCCGCCTCGCTTCAATCCTATCCGTATGCGTGTGCGTATCATCGGCGGGCAACCCAACTTCCAGATACGCATCTATCCCGGTGGGGGTATTGATTTGCAAAAGTTGGACGGCGCAGTCATCGCCATGGTGCTCTACGAGCGTGCTCTGCGTGAGCTGGAAGCCGATGCCTACCCGGACAATATCCGCTTGCCGGAGTGGCTGGTGACGGGTATTCAGCAGGCTGTGCTCTGGAAAAACGGCCGGATTGACCGCAATTTATACCGCAAGCTTTTCGAACGCGCAGAGATGCTTCCGCCGGAGGAAATTATCTCCATTGAGGAACCGCATCGGCTGGATGCCACCACCCGTCAGGTCTACGACGTATCCTGCGGCGTGCTGGTGATGAGCCTGCTGGATAGCCCGGGCGGTCCCATTCAACTCAAAGCCCTCATCACCGAGGGTGCGCTGGATGAAGGTACCCCGCGTGAGATGATTACGCGCTACTTCCACGAATTGGGTGTGGATGAGAGCATGCTGGACAAGTGGTGGGCCCTGGAGCTGGCGGCTCTGGCTCTGCCCAAGGCATCCGAAGCCCTGACCCCGCTGGAGAGCGAGGAGCAGCTTTGTGAAGCGCTCTCGCTGGTCTATTTCGATGATGAACTGGGCATCGTTCGTACTGTCAGTCTGGACAATGTATACCGCTTGCGCGAGCTTCCCGACTGGCAGAAAAGCCTGCGGCCCTGTGTGGAGCGACTCGTGGGTCTCAGCGCCACCTGCTTCCCGGGGTATCGCCCCATTGTCATTGAGTACAGCCGCGTGCTGGGTGAGTTGCTCAGCGGGGCAGACCCTGATAAACTGCAGGAGACCCTGGGACCGCTCAATGAATTGCGCCGCGCCTATGTGGCAGCAGCCGTGCGCGGGCGTGATTATCTGGATTGGTATGAAATCACCCATTTGGGGCACACAAACACCCGCTCGTTCGACTCCTATCTGGCAGCCATGGAGTTGCTGCGGCGCGAAGATGAGGGAGCAGAGACCCCGCTGAGCCGCTATCTGGCAGATATTGAAGCCCTGCACACGCAGAAAGCCGGTGAGTCCCTCCCCTCTCGGCTCCGCGAGCAGGTGAAAGCTGCCACCACTCCTCCGGCGGATGAATCCGAACCCCAATCCGATGATGCCCCGACCGAAGAAGAGTAAGATTATCCTACCCGCAGACGGAAAGCCTGATATGGAACATGAGGAGGCTGCCCGCCGTCAGGGCTATGCCCGCATCTGCGGGATAGATGAGGCCGGGCGCGGCCCGCTGGCCGGGCCGGTGGTGGCTGCGGCGGTCATCCTGCCGCCCGGATACGAGCTGCCGGGGCTGAATGATTCCAAGAAGCTGACCGCCCGCCGCCGCGAGCAGCTGTTTGCCGCCCTCATGGCGGACGATACTGTGCAGAAGTGCATAGCACAGGCCTCCGTGCAGGAAATTGATGAGCTCAATATCCTGCGGGCTACCCACCTGGCCATGCAGCGCGCGGCTCTCGGCCTGACCGTTGTTCCCGATTTCTGCCTGATAGACGGCTTGGCCGTGCCGGGATTCCCCCTGCTGTCTCTCAATCTGGTGAAAGGTGATGCCCGTTCCCTCAGCATTGCCGCCGCCAGCATCCTGGCCAAGGTCAGCCGTGACCGCTATATGACAGAGTTGGATACCCTCTACCCCCAATATGGTTTTGCCCGCCACGCCGGGTATGGAACAAAAGCGCATTTGGAGGCTATACGTCAATATGGAGTTACGGAACATCATCGCCGCTCGTTTGCACCTGTTGCACAGATGGAGCTGCCCTTGGAATTCTGATTCCCCGCCTCCGGTGCGCTACCGGGGAGAGTATGCAGAGCTGGTTGCTGCCTCCTGGTTGCGTGCCCATGAGGCGAAAGTGCTGCGGCACAACTTCCGCTACGGAAACTCCGGCGAGGTGGATATTGTCTGTCGAGAGGGTAATACCCTCGTGTTTATCGAGGTTAAGAGCACCATCCACCCGGAGCACGGTGCCCCCTCCCGCGCCGTCAACCGCCGCAAACGCCGATTGCTGCGCCGCGGCGCGCGCAACTGGCTTCGCCTCCTTGGGTATACCGTCCCCATCCGCTTCGACATCATGGAAGTATTCCTGCGGACGGATGCCGCCCCCATCGTCACCCGCCGCAAAGCCGCCTTTACCCTGCACGAAGGTGCAACTCACCATTGATATAAGGTTCGTGCAAAACGGACTTTTCACTTACAGTTTGTTTTTGAGACGATATAAACCGGCAGCATACGGTTATCATGGCTTGTTTTCGCATTGCCAGAAACGGGAAAGTGGCGTATACTCATCGACAGAGAAATCCATTTCCGTCTTATGTTTCACACGCTGCGATACGAACCGATTCCTGCTTCTTTCTACACCCGCACCCGCGATAAACTGGCAGCACAACTGCCTACAGGCAGTTTGGTGATAGTGCATGCCAACGATATTTACCCGACGAATGCGGACGGTACACTGGCGCATCATCAGAATGCCAATCTGTTCTACCTGACGGGCATTGACCAGGAGGAGACGGTGCTGCTGATGCGGGTGGGAGAGAATGGCAGCCACGAGGATACCCTGCTGCTGCGCGAGACGAATGAGCATATTGTTATCTGGGAGGGCGCCCGCCTTTCCCGCGAGACAGCTACACAGCTCTCCGGGGTGCAGGATGTTCGCTGGACGGACGAATACAACGCACTGCTGGCCGCCTGGGTTCCCGCCGCGAAGGAATTGTGGTTAGAGACGGACAATCATCCGCGCCGCCTTACCTATGTACAGACGCGCAATGAACGCATGGCTGCTGCGCTGAAGGCCTCCTATCCGGATGTGAAGACGAGTAGCGTCTATCCTCTGCTGGCGGCAATGCGTCTGGTAAAAGAGCCGGAGGAGCTGGAGCAGCTGCGCCGCGCCTGCCGCATCACCGGCGAGGGCTTCACGGAAATTCTGCCCGGCATCCACCCCGGTATGGGTGAGTGGGAGATGGAGGCTGCTCTGAGCGCTGCCTACATCCGCCGCCGTGCTCGTAAGTTCTCCTTCCACCCCATCATTGCATCCGGCGCGGATACCTGTGTGCTGCACTATATCACCAATCATAAGGAGTGTCAGGATGGTGACCTCATCCTCTTCGATATCGGTGCCGAATACGGCGGCTATGCGGGCGATATGACCCGTACTGTGCCCGCCAACGGTAAGTTTACCCCACGCCAGCGTGCCGTGTATGATGCCGTGCTGGCCGCTCACCGCTATGCAGTTTCCATCATGCGTCCCGGTGTGGACAAGATGGACTACGAGCGCCGCGTCCGCGTGTTCATGGCGGGCGAGCTGGTGAAGCTAGGTCTGCTCACACAGGAAGAGGTGGATGCCCAGCCGGAGAACCCGCTCTGCGTCCGCAAGTACTTCATGCACGGTACCTCTCATTCGCTGGGGTTGGATGTGCACGATGTCACGCCGGACGGTGCCGCCTTTGCTGCGGGTCAGGTCTGGACGGTGGAGCCCGGCATCTACATTCCGGCAGAGAACATCGGCATTCGCATCGAGACGGATATCCTCATTCTGGAGGACGGCGCAGAAGACCTCATCCCCAATGCTCCGCTGGATGCGGATGATATCGAGCGCCTCATGGGCGCCTGAGACGGTACTTTTGTTTTCACAGCTCCCGAAAGGGAGCTTTTTCCTTCTCAGTATGCACGATAAAGCGCTGTAAGAAAAGAGCCCGGCGGCTTTTTTGCCAAAAACCACCTGTGCAGCTGTGTGATACGGATGGGTAAGGCATTCATTTGGCTTGACCGCGAGGGGTAAGGGGCGTATAGTCTTGCGCGAACATCATGAAAGAACGGATAGCAAGCGTACAAGCAGAGGCCCTGGAGCGCATCGCCGGCATTGCCGACATGAAGGCTCTGGAGGATGCCCGTGTGGGTATTCTCGGTAAGAAGGGAAGTCTGACCCAGGTGCAGCAGGGGATGCGCGATGTGCCGAAGGAGGAGAAGCCCGCCGTGGGTGCTCTGCTCAATGAGGCGCGCGCCGCCATCACCGCTGCGCTGGAAAACCGTCGCAACGAGCTGCAGCAACAGCTGGATGCCGCCGCTGTGGCCGGGGTGGACTTTACCATGCCCGGTGCTACCCTGCCGACCGGCGGGCTGCACCCCATCTCCATCGTGCGCGATGAAGCGGTGCGCATCCTGCGCCGCATGGGATTCACGCTGTCCGACGGCCCGGAGATTGAGGACGAGTGGCACTGCTTCGATGCACTCAACACGCCGGATGACCATCCTGCCCGCAATGAGAAGGACACCTTCTATTTCGACAGCGGCAAGCTGCTGCGCACGCAGACCAGTACCGTGCAGGCTCGCACCATGGAGCGCCAGGCGCCTCCCGTGCGCATCATCTGCCCGGGTTCCGCATTCCGCCGCGATGCCATTGATGCCACCCACCTCTCCGCCTTCAACCAGATTGAGGGCCTGTATGTGGACAAGAACGTGAGCGTGGGCGACCTGAAAGGCACGCTGGAATACATGCTCAAGGCTCTCTTCGGCAGCGATACCGCCGTGCGTTTCCGCCCGCATTTCTTCCCCTTCACGGAGCCGAGTTTCGAGATTGACGTGCTGCTGCAGGCAGCGGGGCAGGCACCGCGCTGGATTGAGATTGCCGGTTGCGGCATGGTGAATCCCGCCGTGTTCGAGGCCATCGACCGCGAAACCGGTAAGCAGCTCTACTCCGGCTGCACCGGCTTTGCCTTCGGCATCGGCCTGGAGCGTCTGGCTATGATTCGCTGGGGTATCCGCGACATCCGCCTGCTCATCGAGAACGATGTCCGCTTCCTCGCTCAGTTCCAATAAACCTCTAATTCTCCTTACACAGCAATGAACGTTTCTCTTAATTGGCTTTCAAGCTACATCGACCTGGAGGGCCTCGGCACTCAGGAGATGGCCGATATGCTCACCTTTGCCGGTATTGAGGTGGAGGGTATTCAGGAGCGCGGCGTGACTACTGACCTCGTGGTCGTGGCTCAGGTCATGGAAAAAACGCCCGTGGAGGGCAGTGACCACCTCAACGTCTGCATGGTAGACGCCGGGGAAGGCTCGCTGCGCCAGATTGTCTGCGGCGCGCAGAACTACAAAGTGGGCGACAAGGTGCCCTGCGCTCTGCCCGGGGCGGTGCTGCCCGGCGGCTGGGAAATCAAGGACGGCAAGCTGCGCGGTGTAGAGAGCCGCGGCATGCTCTGCTCCGCTTCCGAGCTGGGCCTGCCGGACAAGGAACACGGCCTGTGGATTCTGCCGCAGGAGTACGCCGTGGGCACTCCCGTACGCAGCTTTGTGCCCACCGATACCATTTTCGAGCTGGAAATCACGCCGAACCGTCCTGACCTGCTGAGTCACTGGGGCATGGCCCGCGAGCTGGCCGGCATCACCGGTCGCACCCTCAAGCAGGACCCGGCAGAGCAGCCCACCGCAGCCATTCAGACCTGCCCTGCGGGTGATTACATCACGCTTTCTGCGCCGGGAATCTGCCCGTTCTACACCGCCACCCGCATCAGCGGTGTGAAGATAGGCCCCTCCCCGGCCTGGCTGGCTGACCGTCTGGTTTCCATCGGTCTGCGCCCCATCAACAATGTGGTGGATATCACCAACTACTGCCTCTTCGAGCTGGGCCACCCGCTGCACGCCTTTGATGCTGCCAAGCTCACCGGCGGGCTCCATATCCGCCGCGCTGCTGAGGGTGAATCCTTCACCAGCCTCATGAATGAGCAGTACAGCCTCACGCCGGAAGATATCGTCATCTCTGATGCCTCCGGAGCCGCGCTGGCCCTGGGTGGTGTGATGGGCGGGCTGGATTCCGGCGTGACGGAGAGCACCACGGATATCGTGCTGGAATCCGCCTGGTTCCTGCGCAGCAACATCCGTTTCACCAGCCGCCGTCTGGCGCTGGGTTCCGATTCCTCCTATCGTTTCGAGCGCGGTACTTCCCCCTGGAATGTGCTGCGCGCCGCTGCCCGCGCCGTCGAGCTGATTCTGGAGTGCGCCGGCGGCACGGCTGAGCCGGTGCTGGTGGGTGGTCAGGCACCCTGTCTGGTGCCGGAGGAGAACGCCACCAATGCCACCGTGCTGGAACAGGGCACGGAGGGTAAGATTTACTACGCCCTCGACCAGGTGCAGCTGGATTGGAAGGAGCTGGACGTCATGACCAACGCCTCCATCCCCCACCTGGAGGCTGCCCGCATCCTGCGTCAGCTCGGCCTGCGAGAGATTGACGGCAAGGGCACCTGGGATTGCCCGCCCTGGCGTCTGGATCTGAAGCGCAGCTGCGACCTGCTGGAGGAAGTGGTGCGCGTGTACGGTATCGACAACATCCCCGCCACCAACACCTCTATCTATGTGGAGGAGAGCGCGCACGACCGCGCCAGTGACTACCGCATGGCCCTCTCCCGCAAGCTGGCCGGTGCCGGTTTC
Organism: uncultured Akkermansia sp.; assembly: GCA_964471605.1. GTDB lineage: Bacteria > Verrucomicrobiota > Verrucomicrobiia > Verrucomicrobiales > Akkermansiaceae > Akkermansia. The sequence goes on from CAYYKC010000019.1 coordinate 9,531, forward strand.
TGGGAGGCGCAGACTTTCAAGCTCATCGCCGCAGAGAGCATCGACCCCACCATCGCCAGCGTGGAGCATGCCCTGCCCATCAAGCCGCTCATGGAGGGCGATATCATCCGCGTGTCTCTTCCCATCTCTGAGGATCACTCCACCCTGCGTCCCTCGCTGGCTCCCGGCCTCATCTCCGTGGCTGCCCGCAACATGAACCAGGGGCTGGAGGTACTGCGCTTCTTCGAGTGTGGCCGCGTGTTCCGCAACACCGGCGGCGGCAAGGGCAAGGATATCGAAAACGAGGTGCTGGGCATCTTCATGGCCGGCAAGCTCAACCCCGCCAGCTGGGCAGATACCAAGCCGGGCGAGGCTCACTTCGAGCACCTGCGCGCCGTGCTGGACATTCTGGTGCCCAAGGCGGAAATCACGCTGGTGCCCGCCAAGATGGCTCGCAAGAGCGCTGCTGTGGGTGCTGATATCCAGATTAACAACCAGGCTTGCGGCTATGTGGCTCGCATCGCGCTGGCGACCTGCCGTGCGCTGAGTCTGCCCATGGAGTCCTACTACGCAGAGCTGGACCTCCGCAAGCTCCAGCAGGTGGCTACCGCCCCCTTCAAGGCGGCAGACCTGCCCCAGTTCCCCGGCTCCGGCCGCGATGCCTCGCTGGATGTCCCCGCCGGTACCCGCAACGCAGATATCGTGAAGGCCATTCAGGCCGCCAGGCAGAAGCTGCTGGTTTCCTACCAGCTCAAGGACGTGTTCTGCGACCCCTCCGGCGAGAAGCTCGCCGCAGACCGCAAGGCCATGACCTACACCTTCCTCTATCGCGATGCGAAGAAGACCCTCACCGCTCCCGAGGTCGATGCCGCCCACAAGCAGGTGCTCGATACCCTCGCTGCCAAGGTGAAGGACCTCAAGTTCCGTTAATCCGGCACTTCATTCCTATTTTTTCACCCGACCGTGGTTCATTCCCCGGTCGGGGTTTTTATTGATAAATGGGTGATGATTAGCCCGGTTGCAAAGCAACTTTCCTGAATGCATCTGAGATGAGAGACTTGCTAAAAAGAAAGGAAAAGAGTATAATCCGCTGTATGAAAAAAGTCATGCTTGTGAACGGGTCGCCTCATGAGAAGGGGTGTACATACACCGCTCTGCGGGAGATGGCCGATGCTCTGGAAGCCGAAGGAATCGGAACGCATATCTTCTACATCGGCTCGGAAGGAGTGAAACCCTGTACCGGCTGCCGCGCCTGCTATACCCTCCGCAAGTGTGCCACGGATGACCGTGTGAATGCCTTTGTGGACATGATGGCGGAGTATGATGCACTGGTGCTGGGCTCTCCCGTGCATTACGGCTCTGCCAGCGGTGCTATCGTGCCGTTCATGGACAGGGTATTCTACTCCGCTTTCATCGGGCGGCGGGATGTGTTCCGGCACAAGCCGGGTGTGGCCGTGGTGAGTGCCCGCCGCGCCGGAACAACGGCCGCTCTCGACCAGCTTAACAAGTACTTCCAGATTTCCGAAATGCCCATCATCTCCGGCCGCTACTGGAATATGGTGCATGGTGCCAACCCGGATGAGGTGCGGCAGGATGAGGAAGGTATGCAGAACATGCGCATCATCGCCCGCAATCTGGCCTGGCATCTTCAATGCAGAGAGGCTGCCGAAGCCGCCGGAATCCTGCCGCCTGCCCGCGAAAAGGCAGTTTTCACGAATTTTATCCGTTGAGGACAAACAAAACGGGAGCTTTGGCGCGCCTGACGTAACGGAGTCCGGCAGATTCCGGACTCCTCCGGTCATCATGAAGAATCAATCATACAGATGGGCAGTCGGGATGCTTGCCGCAGCGGCATTGAGCTCCTGCTACTATTATCCTGTGTCGGGAGGGGTGGCCGGTGCCCCTCCCAACGCCCCCTATAACCCCTATGCAGATGAAAAAAGCGGCTCTGTTCCCGTATACCGGGAAGACTACGTGCCGCCGCAGCCCGTTGCTCCGGCTCCCGTGGTTGCTCGTCCTGCTTTTACCCTGGGTGTCTCTCTGCCGCCGATTATCTTTGGACACCACCACCATCATCATTACCACGGCCACCATTGTCGATGAAATTGTGGGACAACTCTTCGGATTCTTTTATGGTATTGATGGCTCAAAAGAAAAGTCTTGAGCTAATTCGTCAGATATGTTATGCTGCCCTGCGGATAACGTATGAAAAAACTATTAAACCTGATTACCCTGATACTGATGGTTGCCACGGCTCCTGCCATGGCATTGCAGCTGGATGAAATTACACCGACTCTGACCCGCACGCAGGCAGACCAGACGCTCTCCAAGGATTATTCTTTCACCATCCTGGATGACTTTACCGTGCGCCGCACCTGGATTATTCCCGGCAACAAGCGCGTTTCCGTGGATTTTAATCCGCAGAACGAGGGATTGCTCATGGTGATGCTGGAATACGGCAGCGGAGTCGATCCCCAGAAAGCTGCAGCTGATGTGCGCCGAATTACCAACGGAGGCAAGACCAAATGGAAAAAGATGGACAAGAAGAAAGCAGAGAAATATGGTGTGCCTGCCAATTCTCACAATGCCAAGTCCGGCAGTTGCTATGCTTTCATGGAGATGTCCAAGGCCAACAAGTGTAAGAAAGTCATGATTTATCCCACGCTGCCGGATTCCAACCGCAGCCTGCTGGGAGAGGCTGATACGACCACCGGCGGTGAGACGGCTCTGGGCAACAAGGCAGGTGCTTCCATCGGGAAGGTGATTTTCGAGCAGGAAGAAAGAAGACTGAATACCCCGCTGGCTTCCGAGTATTCCTCTTCTGACGGTGCAAAACCTGTTCGACGCGTCACCGTTGTCAGAAAACCTGCGAATAATGCGTCCGCTTCTGACGAACCCACTTCCACACGCTCTACAAACGGGAAAACCTCCCGAGCAGTGGCCGCTGCGAAGCCGGAAGAAGAAATGGAGGATGATTTTGAAGATATCAAGGTAGAATCCCGTGTCACTCTTTCCTCTGTTCAGGCTGCCATCGGTCTCAAAGGAGTCAGCCCGGCCATGCTGATAGGCGGTGCTGTTGCCATCGTGGTCTTGCTCACCCTCATTGGCATGCTGCGTGGTTCCGGCGAGCGCAGGAATCTCTCCCGCTATCGCGACAGACGCTATTAACCAACGCATACACCATTTTTTCATACCCCTGACGAAAAAAAAGCATCCGTCAGGGGTATTTTATTGCCTGTTAATCAGTTTATCTTGAAGTGAGTCAGCACGATTATCGGCTTTTTTTCGATGAAATCGGGCGTTAAGTAAAATAAATCTTTTTAATATTCCACACCATTGACAACGAAGTGATAAAAGAGCAAAACGAACAAACAGCTTGATTTTTTGGAAACAATCTGTTAGAAACGGGGAACTTTCTAACAAAAGAAAGACTACCCCAATGAATAACAAGAAAGAGACGAGAGATGCGCTGCCGGAGGTGGCGCAGAGATGGTGAGCCCTGCCCGGCTGCCGCGAACACTGGTAGGAATGGGAGGCATACGGCTGATCAATGTACCCGGGGTAAAATATCCGGATAAATTGTTCCGTGCGGAAGAAGGGATGAATCCGAGGACGGGTCAGCCCTACGACCGGCCGTTATATAATACTATATCCACAGCGGAAGCAGCAAAGATTTTGGGAAGGAGCAACAGTTCTGCTCACGCATTTCTGAGGAAGAAGGACATCCCTTTCTTTTACGTCCGTATGAAAGGAGATGGGAAAAAGCTGATGTACTGGGACAGAGAAACGGTGAAACGAATGATAAAAAGACTGCCACCGGTGCAAAAGAAGCTTCCTCAGACCATGGTAAACGCCCGGGATACTCTATTGCTCCTCGGGATAGTACGCAGCACGTTGTATCGCTATGTGGCATCCGGTAAATTATCGGAAATCCGGCGGCGGGTGATGACGACGAGAGGATATCGCCACCAGTGCCTGTATCTGAAATCGGAAGTGATGAAACTGAAAGCCTGGCGGCGCGCCCGCCGGGAGCAGTTCATCCGCTGGCAGCAGTTTCGCGACATGAAAGAGGAGGAGGTGAGCCCCCCGGAACAGGTGGAGAGTTAGCTTGAAAAAGCGGTCCTGCCATGCGAAAAAATGGTGCATGAGCAAGACCGTGGCAGAGCAATGGTGCGACATCCTGACGGCGGGCGGGCAGCGGCAGCTGTACAGCCTGGCCGGGGAGTGTGACAACGTGTTGATGGAAACGCTCCATCGTGAGAGTCGTTGGAAGCGTCGTACGGAGTTGCAACAGGAGGATGCCGCCGTGCTGGCGGCATCCGCAGGCGCGCGGCTCACCGGCGAAACGCAGGTGTGCTACGCAGGCTGCCTGCCCGGTTTATACCGCATCAGGGCTGCGATGGCAGAAGCGGCGGCGAACAGAGACCGCCTGCTGGTGCTGGGTGTATGGCCGTCTGACAGAAGCCTGTCGGACGGCTCGGGTGGGCTTTGCTGTGCGAAAATCGTGCAGCACCCGGAGGAAGCAGTCTCTGCTCTGGCAGAAGCCCTGCGGCTGGCAGACAGCGGTCGCGGGCCGGTTCTGTTGATGATTCGGGAAGAAGTCGCCGGCATGCCTGCAGGTGATGCTTCTATCCCGCCTCAGCAACCCATCAGGGTGCAGCCCCCGCGACCCCGTCCGTCAGATGTGGCAGAGATGGCATCCGTTCTGAATGAGAGTGAGCGAACGGTCTTTCTGTGCGGTCGCGGCTGCGAGGGAGCGCGGGAGGAACTCCTGCTGCTGGCGAATCGCCTGCAGGCACCGGTGGCATTCACCATGTCCGGCAAGCAGGTGGTGGAGGGGGACAACGAGCTGGGCATAGGCATGACCGGTATCATGGGCTGGGGGGCTGCTCCCGCCGCCGTGATGGATTGCGGGCTGCTGGTGATGTGGGGCACGGATTTTCCCTATCCGGAATACCTTCCTGCGCATGGCAACGTGATACAGGTGGATGCTGACCCCGTCGCTCTGGGCAGAAGGTGCAGGCTGCGTCTGGGAGTGGCAGGGGATGTGAGGGAAGTGGCCCGGGAGCTTCTTCCGCTGGTGAAGCGCCGGCTGAACGATGATTTTGCCATCGCCATGCGGAGCCTGCACCGCCGGGAGCAGGCGCGCTCAGAACAGTATGTGCGCAGCACGGATGACAGCCAACCCCTGCGCCCGGAATTGGTGACGCGGGTGGTGGGCGATCATGCGGAACCGGATGCCGTCTTTTGCGTGGAAGTGGGAACACCGATGCTGTGGTGCGCCCGCTATCTGCATCCGTCGGGAAAGCAGCGATTGACGGGGGCATTCCGCTCCGGTCTGGGTGAGAGTGCACTGCCTATGGGTATCGGCGTCAAATCAGTCTATCCCTCCCGCCAGGTCATCGCGGTATGTACGGCAGAGGGAATCCTGCGCCATCTGAATGAATTGCTGACGCTGCAACGTGAGCACCTTTCGCTCAAAATACTGGTGTTGCAGCGATTGTTGCCGGACAGCATGCGAATAGACCGTGCCGCACCTTCCGCCCCCTTTTCCGTGGCAGATGCCGTGGCGGCCATGGGGCTGCAAACCGTGCGCCTTCATCAGGCGCAGCAGATTCACCACGCCGTGCGCAGCTGGCTGGCCGATGCTGAGGCTTCGTTGCTGGAGGCTGTGGTGGATGCACATGCGATGTCTGCATCGCCGGAAGTGATGGTACGGGGAGAAAACGGGCATCACCGCCTCGTGAATCGTGCTGCCGGCGAGCACTTCATCCGCATCATCTACGGCAACCGCCGTTTCCTGCGCTGAGAGGGGAAGAAGTCAATCTAACCGCAGGCGTGAACCGCCGTTCATCCGGCGGCGGCGCTCGGCATCCCGCCGTTTTTCCGCTTTCGCATCGCGGGGAGCTTTCCATTTGTTGGAGGGCCGGAACTGCCAGCCGCTCTGTCCCGTGCGCGGGCGGCGGGTATCATTCGGCTCCCATCCTCCGTCCGGTTCCGGGGATTCAGTGTCGATCCTACGGTCGCGCCGGGTATGATCCATCCCATTCTGCGGGGCCGGAATACGTGTGGACGGTGCCGCAGTTGCAGCCGCAAGGAAGGGTAACAGGACAATCAGGCAGAGCAGCTTCATCAGATATACTTGCGGTCGCGGAAAAGATGAGCCCTCAGCGGGTCTGCCGCCACCAGATGAGAATAGCCGATGGCCAGCGCATCCGCCGCATCCGGGGCAGGGGTCTCGCTGAGCTGCAGCAGGGCACGCATCATGAATGCCACCTGCGGCTTGCCCGCCCCACCGCGCCCCACCGTGGCCAGCTTCACACAGGTGGGCGGGTATTCCATGATGGGTAAATCATGCAGCGCGGCTGCCAGCACGGTGGCTCCTCGGGCAGAGCCCATGGAGATGGCCGTGCGGTGGGATTGCACATAGATGATACCCTCGATGGCCAGCTCATCCGGCTGCCATTCGCGGATGAGGGAGCAGACATGCTCGTGAATCGCCCGCAAACAGGCGCTCTGCGGTAGTCTGGCGGGCAGGGAGAGGGTACCGTAGGCCAGAGTCCTCGGTGCACGGTAATCGCCCTCCAGCACGGCGTAGCCCGTGTTGCGGATGGCAGGGTCTATGCTGACGACGCGCATAGCGGATTCCTCAGCGGCGGCGGCGCTTGGGTGCAGCCGGGCGCGGCTTGCGTACGGGGCGCACGGGAGAAGTCTCCAGCAGCGCCGTGTAGGCATAGTCGAAACCCTCCAGCTTGCGGCGCTCAATCTTTTGGTTGATGAAGGCTTCCACGCTCTTGGCGAAGTCCACCTCATCCGCCGTCAGCAGGGTGAAAGCATCGCCCGTGGCCTCAGCACGCCCGGTGCGGCCGATGCGGTGCACATAGTCCTCCGGATTTTCCGGCACGCGGTAGTTGATGACGTGGGTCACGCCGTTGATATCGATACCGCGGGCAGCCACATCCGTGGCCACCAGGATGCGGAATTTGTCCTCCTTGAATCCTTTGAGGGCGGCCATACGCTCCTTCTGGGGAATATCCGAGTGCATGCAGGTGACCTGCTTATCCCAGCCGGAGCGGGAGAGCATGTTCGCCACGGCATCGGCCTCCTTGCGGGTGCGTGTGAACACCATCAGGTTTTGGAAATCCGTGGCCTTCACCAGCGCCAGCAGCAGCTCATCGCGCTGATCCAGTCCCACCGGGTAGAATGCGTGGGAAATCGTGGCGGCCACCTCGCGGCGGGCGATGGCAATCTCCACCGGGTCAGTCAGACACCACTTGGCAAAACCCTGCAGAATCTGCGGCATCGTGGCAGAGAAGAAGAGCGTCTGGCGGCCCTCCCAGGGGCAGAGGTTCACAATCTTGCGGACAATGGGCAGGAAGCCCATATCCGTCATGCGGTCCACCTCATCCAGCACCAGAGTTTTCACCTCCTTGAACTTCATGTTGCCGCGGTAGAAATGGTCGATGAGACGACCGGGAGTGGCCACCACCACATCCACCCCCTTCTGCAGCTCTTCGGACTGCTTGCCGTAGCCCACACCGCCGTACAGCAGCCCAATGCGGATATCCGTGTGCGCGGCATAGGCGCGGAAAGCCTCGGCCAGCTGGTCTGCCAGCTCGCGGGTGGGCTCCAGCACGAGAATCTGCGGGCGGCCGGTGTGCTCAATGCGGCTGAGCAGCGGCAGCGCGAAAGCAGCGGATTTGCCGGTGCCGGTCTGGGAGGCACCGATGACATCCTTGCCCTGTAAAATCTGCGGGATAGCCTGTTCCTGAATCGGTGTGGGGGATTCATACCCACAGTCCTTCACAGCCGCCAGGATGGGCGCGGCCAGCCCCAGTTCTTCGAATGTCATATAGCTTCTTGTTCTTGTTGAAAATGGTTGATGAAATGAATCAGGCGATGTAAGGGTTATTGAGCAACTCCTCACCGATGGTGGTGGAAGGTCCGTGCCCGCTGAATACCTCCGTGTGCGGGTCGAGCGGCATCAGGTGCGTGCGTATACCCCGCACCAGCTGTACCATACTGCCTCCGGGGAAATCCGTGCGCCCCACTGACCCGGCAAAGAGGATATCCCCCACAAAGACGCAGCCCTCACCCTTCAGCAGATACGCCAGTCCATCCGATGCGTGCCCCGGAATGGAAAAAACTTCCCATTCCAGCCCGGCCCAGTCGGCGCGGGGCGTGCTGCTGCCCAGCACATCGTCCACTCGGAATGCCGGCACCGGGGGAATTCCCCAGCCGCTCGCCGCTTCTTCCAGCGTGAGGGCCGTGCTGTAGGCGCTGTGGGCATGCACGGTGCAGCCGAAGCGCTCCTGCACGGCGGCAGCGTCCTGCACGTGGTCAAAATGCTGGTGCGTGATGAGCAGGTGAGCCAGTCGCGCGCCCTCCGGCAGCGCGCGTGCCAGCCAGGCGGCCACCCCCTCCGGGGCATCCACCAGCGCGTAGCCGTCCGTCCCCTCAATCAGGTACGCATTACACCCCATGGAACGACCGGTATATATCTGTATCCTGCTCACGCCCCCATTGTACACGTGCAACTCCCTCTTGGCGAGCCGAAAATAAGGCAGTAACACGCATACCCGTCCCAAAGATTGGGGATATGTGTATTTTCGAATGACGATTTACCAATTACGAATTAAAATAAGCGGCTTACGTCGTTTTCAGACTGAATGGGAAATTCCGGCAATGAATGAGCCGCATGATACCCCCGCCAGGGGAATATTTAACAAAAAATGCCAACTTTTAGTGTATAATGGGTATTTTCGCCAAAACTTTGAGACACATGTGCGCGTTAGTTCATGCAAATGCAGTACAGGAGCCATCGTGCACACATTCTGTGGCTGCCCGAAAAAAGCCGTTGCCCGTGATGGGCAACGGCCTTGGTTCATGACTTCATGAAAAAGACAATTTACTTGCGGCGGCGGCGGGCTGCCAGCCCGGCCAATGCCAGCAGAGAAAGCGTGGCGGTGGTAGGCTCGGGGACAAGTTTTGCCCTGTTCAAAGCAAAGGCATCAGCAGCAGTAATTGGGGAATCTACAACATACGCATCCGCAGCCGTAATGTAATTTTCATTGAAGGTAAAGGTTTCAATGTATCTGGCGTCACCTGTTGACCTATAACCAGACCGTTTATCCGCATAATTGAGCAGGGTGCCGTCTGTCTTCATAACTGTGAGGTAGGCAATGCTGCCATTAATAGAATGAGAATAAGTTAAAACAGCATCCGTTACATCAGTGGTGAAAATTGAACCAAGCCCTTCAAGAGAAGTGGTTACTCCCGTAGGGGTTGTAATTGTAAGATCAGTGTTAAGAACGCCTACTTGCGTCCCATCATGAGCAACAAAGTTACTATTGTAAAGGCTCAAACCCACATTGCTGCTACCATTTTTGATTTTAAGAGACACAAGATTAGTAAGACTTGCTGTCGGATTTGTTAAATAAGTCTTGATTACAGAGACATCCAAGGTAAGGACGGCATGCCCGATGTAGTTACCGCCAGCTGCCCCCGTTACGGCAATTGTATTATCTGTGCTGGAGAGGTCTGCTATGGAGCTTGAAAAATCAATAGCCCAGAGAGGACTCGCCAAGCAAGCCGCGATGATTGCGATTGTCTTTTTCATGTTTGTAACAATTTGTTTTTGTGTGGTTAGAGACGACTCAGGCAGGCGTGTTCGTTCCCTCGTGTGATGGGGGTACTTAGACACTTGTTCCGAGTTGCTGAGAGAAATATACAGCATTCTAAATGCTGATGTTGTGCATAATTTTCTGGATTCAACGTGTTAGAGGAGAACGGGAAGTCAAATATTTGATATCGCGTCTTGAAAAAATGGATAAAAGTGCATCATTTTCAGCAAATTCCTACTTTTTTGCTTGCTACAGCATTTAGAATGCTGGTGTCATATGCTTGCAGTCCCTGTATAGGCGTGATAGCTGTGCAGGTCAATAGTGCGGGAATCAGTAAAGAAACAAGAGAGCCGATGCACGATGCATCGGCTCTCTTGCAATGAAAAAAACAATCTGTACTCAGACGCAACCGGGGTTGCTTACCTTCAGGCAGCGATGCCGAAGTGGCGCTGAATATCCTCGAAGATGCGGTCACGGAGACGGCGAGCTTTCTCGATATTGCGCGTCTTAAGAGAGAAGCGCAGGCGCTCAGCCGTTGCATCCGGTTTGTGAACCGTCACATGGCACCACCATACGCCGCGGTTATTCCACAGGTGGTGGTTAAGGTTATCATCGTTGATACGAAGCGCGATTTTGGTCTGTTGAGGTGTCATTTGTTTGGAAAATGCTTGAAGTAAAATGTGAGCTGCCGGACTCACAGGGCATCCGCGTTCGTTTTGGAACGTCGGCGGCTTGTTCCCTTATACCTTTACTCAGGAGACGTAGGGAGCCGCCATAACGTTCAAAAAAAATCCGGAAAAGATTTTAGTAGAGGATACCGGCCTTTTTCAGCGTATTGTAGGCACCGTTCTTGGAGATGGTGCGCAGGGCCTTGCAGGAAAGCTTCATGCGGATGAAACCACCCTTGCCGCCGTTGAGCTCGGGCACCCAGATGCGCTTCTCCTGAAGGTTCGGATACACCGTACGGTTCACCACCTTGGTGACGTGACGACCGATACCGCCCTTCTTCTTGGCAAGACCGGAGCGATGAATGCGGCGGCCTTTGTGAGGCATGGCAAACGTGATATTGCAGATTCTGGACATAAGATTTTAAGGTGACGTTTTAGTTTTGCGGAGCACCATTATACACCATTTCCCCACCTCGTCAAGCAAAACCCCCAAAAAAATGAAGAAAATGCAGAATTTGCAATGCAGAATGTAAATGAGCCCCCCCCTGACAGAGGGTCAGCACACCCCCGGCCAATGTCCGTATCAGCATGACGGTAGACGCATTTTGGTCTGTGTGTTTCGTGTCATATTTTGAGTTTCTCTCTCATGCTCCTGCGGGATATGATCGGAGCCATGCCAGAGCGGGGCATCGTGAAGCATACCGAATGCGAGCCAGATAGGCTATCACAGCAGCAGCTGCGCTTGCCGCCCAACAGCAGAGTACCTCCCACAAATCCTCGCGGTGTATCCACACCGCCGTCATGATGACCAACCAGAGCGGTACCATCAATCCGCCCAGCACACCGACCAGAAACAGAGCTGAGCCTATGTTGAGGATGTGCTCTATCCACCGGGGGGAACCGCCCGCCATGAGAGATAACTCAGCGGCCGCACTCATTATTGCCGCTCCTGTTGACAGCACCGCCGCTGCACCCAGCGGCAGCTGCCATCGACTCTCTGCAAAGCGTTTCAGCACGCGGACGCACTTCCTGAACAAATCCGGCGGGTAAGGTTCTTCATCAAATGGTGGCGAGGGTGGCTCCATGAGTATCCGGGGGGGGGGGGATATTTTACCTGTCTGCATGTTACAGAGCAAGCGTTTTTACCGGCTGCTGATACAAAAAAATAGCTGTTTAACAAAAAAATATTCTTTATCTTAAACAAAAGTTCAGGCAGAATACGCCTGAGTAAGTGTGACCGGTCGTGAACCGGATGTTTATGAACCTCTTTCAGTATCGGAGTGATGAAAAATAAATCCATTTTTCTGGCTATGCTGGCGGCATCATCTGTGATGCTCAGCTCGTGCTTTGTGACAGTGGGGCCGCACGGAGAAGTGGCCGTAGGCGGAACCGGCGGTATTGCCGTGGATTCTCATGGCAATGTGGCAGCCTGGACTGATGCCAGCTATGATGCATCCGGTTTCCCCATTTACGGTTATTATTATGGGCGTCCGGTGTATGGCTATGACCCTTACGGCGCTGCTGTGTTTACGTTCGGGGCATTGACGGCAGCCTGCATTGTGCCTGCCTGGGGGCCGGCACCCTGGTACTGCGGGCACTGGCATTATCCGCGCCACATTCGCCGCTCGCATTACCCGAGCCACTACCCGCACGGACACCATCCCGGCCGCCGTCCCAGTGGTGGCCATCATGGGTCGTCGTATGCTCCGCATACCGGGAAGCCGCATAACCAGCCGTTCAACCCCGGCGGTCATGCCAGTCGCCCGGGTAATCGACCGAATCATGGCAACATGAGCCGTCCTTCCGGTGTGAACAACCGCCCGAGCGGTGGCAACGTGAGCCGTCCTTCCGGTGTGAA
>CAYYKC010000019.1:21758-28357 GCA_964471605.1 uncultured Akkermansia sp.
CCGGTGTGAACAACCGCCCGAGCGGTGGCAACGTGAGCCGTCCTTCCGGTGTGAATAACCGCCCGAGCGGTGGCAACGTGAGCCGTCCTTCCGGTGTGAACAACCGCCCGAGCGGTGGCAGCATGGGGCGTTCGTCCGGCGGCGGCGGACATCGAGGCGGCGGTGGTCGTCGCTGATACCTCTGACGAACAGAAAACCCGTGGTTGGTCGCCACGGGTTTTCTGCATCGCGAAATAAAGAAAAACATCAAAGGATGCGCGTGAGCTCCAGATGGCGAATCATGCACTGGTTCGTCTGACCGTTGGAATTGGTGCAGCGGTCGGAGAAGCGCAGGGAGAAGGTATGCTGACCGCCCGGCAGCTCCAGAATGCGGGAGGCAGAGAGGGAGTAATCCTCCCAGTTACCGGCCTCTGTATTGTGCGGCAGCACGACCATGCCGGCGTACTCATCATCCACCAACAGCTCGCGAAGGGAGCAGGTATCGCCATCTCGCAGGGAGTTCTCGGCGTTGCAATAGAGCAGTCGCAGGCGGTAAGTGCCTGCTGCCAGCGTGGCGGGCTCAAAGTCGAGCCGCGAGGTACAGGGGCGGGTGTCCAGCCAGGCCTGACCGTTCTCCACGCCGTATTCGGCTTCCTGCCCGATGCGGTGGGGGTTCAGGTGGCGGATAGCACCCGGTGCAGAGCACTCAAAGGGTCTGCTGAGGCAGGAAACGGTGTTGCCGTTGACGGCCTGTACGCAGAAGCTGTTGAAGTACAGCTCTGAGCATGCCACATTGCAATGACAGTCCGGGACGGTGGCATAAGCTCTGCCGTTGCGATAGACACAGTAGGAGCTGGCACCCGGTACCGGCAGCCACCGCAGTTCCTTTTCCGTGGGGTTATCCCACTGCGGCTCCGGCAGGTCATCGGCAGCGGCGGGGAAGTGGGCGGCGGCCTGCTCCTCATCAGCCGGTATGAGCACCAGTTCAATCTGCACATTGCCCTCTGTATCCAGCGGGATGGTTGGCAGGCCGGGTTTGCCGTTCACCAGTACGGAGCAAATCTCTGTTCCGTAGCCTTTGAGGTGGACGCTGAGCGTCATTCTGCCGATGTGCAGGTCGGTAATCCAGTGGCTTCCGGCGTATTCTTTCGGCACACAGGGGTTGAACACCAGGTTGTTGCCCTCGAATTGCAACCCGAAGAGACCATGATACACGGCACCGAGCATGCCGCAGATGCTCCACAGCTGGCTGTCAGAGTTCTGCACCATTTCATCTGCCTCGCCGCTTTCGGCGTTGAAGTTTTCCTTGTGGGAAGCATTGACCAGGAATGCCCCCAGGAGAGAGGCCATGCTGAACGCAAATCCGGCGCAGTCGCGCAGCTCTGCGTGCGCCTGGAGAACCCATCCCTCCACAAAGGGCCAGATGGCGCGGTTGTGATAGGCAGCCTGCTGCCCCGCCTTGTAGGGGGAGAACACCGGCGTGCCGTAGGCAGAGCGGGGCAGAGCCTGCATGGCTCGCTCCCCATGTTCACCGGCGATACCGTAGCGCACGGCCAGGGCATTGCCCAGGGAATCAACCCGTTCATCCAGATAACCATGGGGGGAATAGAGCATGCCGTATTGCCGGTTGGCACGACTCCAGAAAGTCTTGTTGATGCTCTCCACCAGAGCATCATATTCCTCCTCGCGGCGGTCGGCCTCGTCCTGCCGCCCCAGCAGTCGCAGCATACGCATGTGCAGACGGCGGCAGACGGCATGCACCACGTTGGTGCCAAAGGCATACCCGGCGCCGATATGGGCGGGTGTGGCCCAATCGGGGTAGCTCTGTTCCCGCCAGTCGATGAATGAGGTTTCACCGGGCTGCAGCGGTGTATCCTGCGGCAGGACACGGGCATCCTGTTCCAGCGTAGCGGTGATGATATCCGCGCACTGCTCCAGCCACTCCCGGTCACCCGTGGCGCGATACACTGCCCACGCTCCCAGTACCCAGGCTACGCGGTCGGTGGAGACCGGCCAGCCGCCGCCGGTACCGGTGTCCTGCAGGATGATACCATCACGCACGCGGCTCATGAGGCTGCGGCGGAAGTCCTGCGGGGCAGCCAGTGCACCGCCCAGGGCGGCGGCGTAGGCCGTATCGCGGGTCCAGACACCCTGCCAGGATGCCCCGGCACGCAGCAACCCCTCCTCCGTGCGGATGGAGGTAAGTTCCTGTGCGGCGCAGTTGTAGGCGGCCACCAGCACGGGGATGTCCCCCACATAGCGGGGGAATCCGGTGGGGACTCCTTTGGGAAGCGCCTGTTCACGCACAGCACCGTTGCGGGAAATCCGCAGGGTGCTGCCCTCCACAGCGGCTTCCGTGCCGTTGCGGTAGGCGCGCCGGGTGGTGAGCCGCCACAGCGCGTTCTCAAACAGAAGCTTTTCCTCGGAGACAACCATGCTTAGAATTCGTCAATCCCGATAAACCTCCATTTATCCATCAGAGAATGGCACCGGGGGTGTAGCCTACGCCCTCGGGATAGCGGCCTGCCAGCTCGGCAACCATGTCGACAAAGGCATCCACCTGCTGCGCGGCCATGCCGGTATCACCGGCATTGGCATCGTAAATCTCCTGAATTTCCTCGCGGGTCAGCTTCAGACGGGCATCTGCACCCAGGCGGTCCAACAGGTCGTTCTGCGGGATAGCACCGTTGCGCAGGTCGTTAGAGACGGCCACGGCATGCTCCTTGATGACCTCGTGTGCCTCCTCGCGTCCCACGCCGCGCTTCACGGCGGCCATCATGATGGTGGTGGTCATCAGGAAAGGCAGGTAGCGGTTGAGCTCCGTACGCACCACCGGCTCGTACACACCCATCTGGTCCAGCACCGTCAGGAAGGTCTCAAACAGGCCGTCAGCGGCCATGAAGGCATCCGGCAGCACACAGCGGCGCACCACGGAGCAGGACACGTCGCCCTCATTCCACTGGTCGCCGATGATACCGCCAATCATGTTCAGATGCCCCTTCAGGATGGCGTGGAAGCCGTTGACTCGCTCACAGGAGCGGGGATTCATCTTGTGCGGCATGGCGCTGGAGCCGGTCTGCCCCTTGGCAAAGCCCTCTGTCACGAGCTCGTGACCCACCATCAGACGCCAGGTCTTGCAGAAGCTGCTCGGACCGCTGGAAAGACCCACCAGCCCGGAAATGACCTCAAAATCCAGTGAGCGGGGGTACACCTGGCCCACGTTCATCCACTTGGAGGCAATGCCGAGGTGGGAGCAGATGCGCTCCTCCAGCTGACGCACGGTGTCGGCATTCTTCGCAAAGAGGGAAAGCTGGTCCAGCTGCGTACCCACAGCACCCTTCAGCCCGCGCACACGGTAGCGATCCATGATGCTCACCCAGGCCCAGGCCCAGTGCACAAGCTCCTCGCCGAACATGGCCACGCGCTTGCCCAGCGTGCTGGCCTGTGCGGCCACGTTGTGTGTGCGGGCGGCCAGTACCAGGTCGCGCCAGCCGCCGGCGCATTTGGCCATGCGGTCCAGCACGGCCACGGCCTTGTCGCGGATGATGCACATGGCACGCCAGATTTGCAGCTGCTCCACGTTTTCCGTCAGGTCGCGGCTCGTCATTCCCTTGTGGATGTGCTGGTGGCCTGCCAGGTCACAGAACTCTTCGATACGGGCCTTCACATCGTGGCGGGTGATACGCTCGCGGGCGTTGATGGATTCCACATCCACCTGAGACTTGACGCTCTCATAGGCATCGATAGCTTCCTGCGGGATATCCAGACCCAGGTCTTTCTGGGCCTTCATCACGGCAATCCAGAACTCACGCTCCAGCACGATACGGCCCTCTGCGGACCAGATGGACTTCATGGCGTCGGAGGCATAGCGGCCTGCCAGTACATTGGGAATTGCGTTCATGTCTCTTGAAAACTAAGTTGATAGATGAGGGAACACCCTGCCCGGGTGCGCGCGCAGCATAGCATTAAACCACCCCGTTGGCAAGCTTAAACGGCGCGAATGAGTCCGAATTCGCCGTCTCTCTTGCGGAAAATTGACGCTATCTGTTTTTTTTGCTTTACTTGCCGCAGCAAAAAGATAGCATAAGTGCATGGCAACGAAACCCTCCAAACGCCCGATATCTTCCCCGACGCTTGCCCGCAGTCCTAAAAAATCCGGCAGCAATGCCGGGCTTATCATCATCCTCTTGCTGATTCTGGCGATTGGCGGTGGCGGTTACTACTATTACGACATGATGGAGAAAGAGCGCATCCGCATGGAAAAGGCAGAAGCCGCCCGCAGAAAAGCGGCTGAGGAACGCGCCCGCAAAGCCAGAGAAGAAGCCGAACGCATCGCCCGCGAGAAAGCCGAGCAGGAACGCCTGAAGGCTGAAGAGGAAGCCCGCCGCAAGGCGGAGGAGGAGGCTCGCCGCAAGGCGGAGGAAGAAGCCCGCCGCCGTGCGGAGGAAGAGGAGCGCCTCCGCCGTGAACAGGAACAACAGGATGAAGAAACCGATGAAACCCCGGAGGAGCCGGAACAACCCGAGGAGCCGGAAAAGGGTGATTATGATGAATCCGTTGATTTGACGGGTACGCTCTCCCGCGAAGAGAGGGAGAAGTTCAATACCATGCTGGAGAACGTGCTGAAAGAGGGCAATTATGCCGAATTCTCCAAGGCGTTCACGGCCAAGACCGTGGAGGCGGTTCAGGGATTACTGGGCGGCAGTACGGGCAAGCTCAATTATCATTCCTACCGCTCTTCCCGCAACCTGATGAATGCGGTGGAACTCTGTATCCTCATCAACTACTCCGGTCAGGAATCGCTGCGCTATATCACCCATCCGGAGGATAAGCTCGGTTCCAAACCGCTGAAAGGTTCCTCCCCTGAATCGGGACGTGACTTCATCCGCTGGCTGGTGAATGACCGCAGCCGCCCGTTGCACGCCTTTATTCAGAACTACATGCTTCAGGAGGGCCGCCCGGAGAACATGCCTTTCTCTATCCAGACTTTCTACAACATCTGGCTCAATACCCCGGAGAAAGACCGCGCCAAATACCTGAATCTGGCTATTGCCTGCTCTCTGGTGAACCCCGGCACGGCCAACTCCAACGGTCGTTTGCGTAACCCCAAGACCCCGGTGCTGAAGATGCCGGAGGTGTTCGAATACTACCGCCAGCGCGACAGCAAACGCAAGCTGCTCACTGATGTGAAGAAGATGAGCGTGGCTCGCCTCCTTATGGTGGTGGACGTGCGACTCCCCCGCTCCGAATTTGAGTGGGTGGAAAAGAACCTCAGCTACGACCGCGCCTCCTGGGCGAGCAAGGCCTACAACTCCATCAAGTACCTGATGGACCGTGCCAAGAACGGCAAGGACCCCTACACCCACTATACTTTCGAGGAAATCCGCAAGGAGGGTGGCATCTGCATGGACCAGGCCTATTACTCCGCGAACACGGCCAAGGTAGCGGGCATTCCCGCCGTCTATGCCGTAGGTGACGGTGATCGCGGTGGCCATGCCTGGGTGGTTTCCAACGATTCGGAAACCCAGTGGAACCAAATTAACAGCTACGGCTACAAGACCGGTACCTACACCAACCCCTGCTCCGGGCGCCGTCATCACGAATCCATGCTCCTGCTTCAGACCAAAAAAGAGAAACCCGGGCAGTATGACGGCGCGGCAGACTGCATCGGCCTCTCCCGCTTCCTGCTCAGCAATGGTAATGTAGATGAAGCCTGCGGTGCTGCCCGTTACGTCACCGGTGCCTACCCCACGCTCACGGCTGCCTGGAGCAACCTTGTGGAAATGCTGGGGCAGGAGGGCGGCTCCGAAGTCGACATGGGTGAGTGGCGCCGCATCCACAACACTCTCTCTACGCAGAGTCGCAAGAATACGGAGCTGACGGATATCGCGGCTGATGTGGAAGATAAATACATCATCAGCGGTCGCTCTGCCGCCGGGAAGAAACAGGCCATGGATCGCAGCCTGCGCCAGCTGCGCCGCAATGGCGGTGAGGACCGTAGTGACCTCGTGGTAGAAGCCATCGGTCGTCAGGCTTCCATGCTGGCAGAGAATTCGGATGTCCGCAGCCTCTACGGCCTCTATCGCAAGGAGCTCAAGGGCTACACCAAGCGTGGTGATGTCTTCGGGCAGCTGCTTTCCCAGTGCGTCAGCAATTACGAAAAAGCTGAAGCCACCCCGCGCGACTGGGCTCAGCTGGCCAAGGAAGCGGAAAAGCTCTTCGAGAAGGAAATCCGCTCCGGCGGCGGCGATTACTTCAAGCTCTCCAAGGAAGTCTCCATCCAGAAACAGGTGGCGGATATCTACGCTAAGGCCGGTAATTCCAAGAAAGCGGAGAAAATTGCCAACGAGGCTAACGAGCGCCTCAGCAATGCCAAGAAAAAAGAATAACACCGCTTCACCACTCCTTCGGGAACAACCGACGGAAATTGTATACGATTAAAGAGGCATCTGTGCAACAGCGCAGATGCCTCTCATTTGTGCTGAGTGAAATTCCTCGGCCTTCATTCGGTAAAGTCAATTTTCGTTCCGCTCTCATACCGTGGTGTTACGCTTCCTGTTGCCGGACAATCGAGTAGGGGGACTTTCGTCCCCCTCTCACACCACCGTACGTGCGAATTA
>CAYYKC010000020.1:0-28068 GCA_964471605.1 uncultured Akkermansia sp.
TTTCTCCTCTGCCGTTTCTTTCTTGCCTGGCTCATTCCACAATTATTGCAGAAGAACCAAACTTCAAGTTTTCGTATTTCCTTTACTACAAGTTACATTTGTGCTAGACTTGTTGCAACCAATTAGATAAAAACATGAAAGGTTCAGAATGCCAGTTCGTTCGGTACATGGGGAACTCAAACACCCGCTTTATTATTCCTGTATACCAAAGAAATTACGATTGGAAGGAAGAGAACTGTAGGCAACTCTATGCCGACTTGGTGAAAATAGCAAAAACTGGCAGAAAGAGCCACTTCTTCGGGAGTATTGTATCCGCCAATGTCCCTGACGGTCGATACGTGTCCTTCATCGTAATTGACGGTCAGCAACGCCTTACTACCGTATCGTTGATTCTACTTGCCATGTATAACCTTATAGACAAGGGAATACTCACTCCGAAAGACCCCACGCTAAAGCAATGTATCTGGGAGGATTTCCTCGTAAATAAATGGCAGCCTGAAGAAACACGTATCAAACTGAAACACGTTAAGGATGACCAGCTCGCTTTTTCTAAATTGTTCTCAGCTACTGATGAACACATAAAAGAATCCAATCTGACCCTCAACTACAATTTCTTCTACGAGAAGCTCCAAAAGCAGGAGGTTACTCTGGATGAGCTATTTGATGCTATTTACAAGCTCTACATAATCAACATTCAACTGGAAGCAGATGACGACCCTCAGATGATTTTTGAAAGTCTGAATTCTACCGGTTTGGACTTGAGTGAGGGTGATAAAATCCGAAACTTCATACTCATGGGCTTACCTGTTGGGCAACAGAATGAGTACTACGAGAAGTATTGGAACAGAATCGAAGCATATACGAAACAGGATGTCAGCGCATTCATTCGCGATTACCTTAGTGTAAAACAACAAGAGATTCCACAGCAAAAGAAAATCTACGCTATTTTCAAGGAATATGTAGAGAGTAGGAAGCTCAGTATCGACACCATTCTCTCCGACATGTTGGATTATGCTAAGAGATATGCCTTCCTGCTCGGAGCGAAAACAGGCAATGCTACCCTGGATGCGTGCATATATAGGCTTAACAGATTGGAAACTACAGTAACAAGACCTTTCTTCCTCGAAGTCTTACGTTTGTATAATGAGGGGAAACTTACCATCAGCCAGGTCACCGAGGTATTCCTTGTTGCCGAAAATTATCTATTCCGCAGAAGTATATGCGAATTACCGACTAATGCGCTCAACAAAATATTTTTGCTGCTGCACAGAGAGATAATTCGCTATGACGGAACAGATGAGAATTATGTAGAAAAATACAAGTATGCGCTCTTATCAAAGAGAGAGAAAGCGCGTTTCCCGGATAATGATGAGTTCGTAGCAGCTTTCGCGAGTCGGGCTGTATACCTCATGAACAGCAAGAATAAGATATACATTCTGGAACGGCTTGAAAACTTTGGGACAGCTGAAGATAAGGATGTATACCGCCATTGCGATGAGGGGACGTATAGCATTGAGCACGTCATGCCTCAGCATCTTACTCCAACATGGCATAATGAGTTGGGGCAGGACTATGCCCAGATACACGATGAATGGCTACACAGAATAGCCAATTTGACGCTTACCGCATACAACTCCAGATATCGCAATGCCTCTTTCGCAGAGAAGAAGCACATGGAGAATGGCTTTATCGACAGCGGCATCCGCATGAATATGTGGATAGCCTGTAAGGATAAATGGACATTGTCGGAACTTGAAGAACGCAGTCAATACTTGGCCAACAGAGCTCTCACTATATGGGCTGCTCCCCACACTTCGTTCGTTCCGGAAGAGAAGCAAATGGATTCTTATGACCTCTCGGATGATAACGAGTTGATGATAGGCCGTTACATTGCCAGATTCGCCTACAAGTCTACTGAGCAGCCCGTTACAAGCTGGGTAGACATGTATCAGAAGGTACTGGAGATGCTGTATGCTGAGGACAGTTCTATCCTCACCAGAATGGCCAATTCAGATGGTTGTGGGCTGGAATCCCACCTCAGACCTACAGGGACTGGCTTTACCAAGAGCGTGGAAATAGCCAACGGGGTGCACGTCTTTACTGATAACGACACCCCCAGCAAGCTATTCGTATTGAGAAAAATTTTCCAAGCCTACGAGATTGATTTCTCTGAATTGGTGTTCTATTTACGTGACGAGAATGAAGAAAACAAGGTGGAAGCAGGTACCCGTTATGAACGGAGAAAACGCTATTGGAAGTTCGCATTAGATTTCATTCACAAGGTTCACGGCAAAGGTGCTTTCAGCAATGTAAACGCATCGAAACAAAACTGGATAAGTGGCTTTATCGGTGTACAAGGCGTTAGCATAAGCTGTGTGGCAAATAGAGATGGGGCACGAATCGAACTCTACATTGCGAAGAACAATGTAGAAGAGAATAAGCGTATTTTCGACTCTCTCTTTGCTCATAAGGAGGAAATTGAAACCAAGTTGGGCGCGTCACTAACATGGCTTCGCGGCGAGAGCATCAAATCATCCAAGATTGAATACCAACTCGAAAAAGTAAGCATCGAGAACGAGGCGGATTGGCTACAGATGGCAAAGTTCCACGCAGAATGGAGTAAGAAGTTCTACGATGTTCTGGTTCCCTATATTACCGGGCAATTCTCGAATCTATGGTAAAATGACTATCTGGGAAAAATATAAAGCAATAAACGAATCGCTTAAAAAAGAGTTCTTATGCGTACCTCCTTATCGTAGCGTCACGCCCCAGTATGTAAGTGACTGTTACGACAAATTGCAAAAAGAGGGGGATTGCTCTGGAAATATAGTTCGGAGTATCAATCTTCCCTGGGAAAGAGCTTTTCAAATGGAATATCGCTATAAGAAATGCGATATTTTTAAGGATTTCATTCCAGCCATAGAAATGGCACTATACGATTATTCAATAGGTAATTGGGTCTGTGCTTATCTTACTCTCCTACCAATGGTGGAGGCTCTTATCAGGAAGTTGTCCGAAGGCAAAATTGTAACAAACAAGAAGCGGATTCTCATGTCCGATTACATTCAATGTTTTTTGAATGAATATGAAAACGCCGCACAATCCTACTACAACGACAGAAAAGCTCCAATAAAAGAAGCGTATTTGGAGTACTTGGGTTATATTCTGAAAGAAACGCTTTTTGACAATTTTGATTCATACTACGCCAAAAATTATGGAGTCGTTTTCAACAGAAATCTCACGCTGCATAAAATGGAAGGGCTTGAGGACGAATCTAAAGTAAGCAGAAATATTACTCGTATTTTCTTATTGCTTGATATCATTGCTGAAGCTTGGATGTTGCAAGACGATAGACTGTATAACCGTAACACCTTAGAAATAGACCCTCGTTCGGATTTAGATTTCCAAGTGCGATTCAAACTGTACGTTTATCTATGCACAAAAGCCGTAGGTCCATGTGATATTCACTATGTGCATAACGTGCTGCGAGGCTCCAGCGGTTATAAGTGTTCTGATGAGGAAAAGAAGCAGTTAATTAGGCAATTAGAGACTCAAACAACAATTTACCAAAAACTACCGTTATAGCGAATGCGTCTCTTTTCACTTGCTAAAAGTGATGTCCCACAAAAGGCGATTCTCTGAGAGTGTCACCGTTCGGTCGAAAATACTCCAGTCTTCGTAAAACAGCGTATCAGGTCACCTGATACGCTGTTTTTCTACGCCTCCCGTGTGGGAGTAGCATGGGAGCAGCGCGACACTCGAAGCCCCAAGGCAGGCCAGAATGGGGGGCAAGCCCACACTTTATAACGAAGAACCTGGTAAATGAAGTCTTGACATCGTTCGCTTAGGCATGTAAAAATACTCCAATCAATCCCCTAGCAAGTCAGATGTCTCTGTTCTTTTGTACATTACGGTTTATCAGTCTCTTAATGGCGGGATTGTGGCTGGGGGGCTGTGGATGGAACTGGTGGGGAGTTGCGGGGTATGATGTTTGCGGAATTGGTGTCAGGCTGATGGGGTTCTGCTTCTGGGGTGTTCTTTTGTTGCCGCTTCCATTGGTGTTGGCGGTGCCTCCTGTTAAATCCGTTGGGACGGGGCTGAACTGGAGGGGCGATATGCCCGGGCCTGTTGCTGTTGTGCTCTGTGGCTGGTCTTTACTGCTGGCGTGGCTTATACCGAATGCTCCCGCAGCTTGTGCGGAGGGCGATATTCTTGCTGCCGCAGGGCTGTTGTGGGGTATCGGGGCTTATGCGGGAGCCTGTGTTCTTGCCGGGGTGAGTCGGCTGTTGCAAGGCGTTTTTCGCTCGTTCTGAATTGTCAAGCTACCTTTGCCGGCGTAAGCGGATATGAGGAAGAACGGAGCAGGGGTAGAGCGAGAAGATGACTATTCATGGAGCTTCGTCGGTGGCCGTATGGCTGTTTTTTGTGTGATAGGACTGCATCAGAATCAGAGCTTTTTCGCTTTCCAGTTTGCGCAGTCGGACGAGGAACAGTTGTTCTAGGATGCGGAGGTCGGAAACCTTTGGCGTTGCAGCGATTTGTTCCAGATTGCGGTATAGAGACGCTGCGGCTTTTGCGAGCGTTTCCATTCGTTGCAACACGGTATCGGTATCTGCCGGCGGGGTAAACAGGCTCATTCCCTGTAATTCCAGCTCGGCCGATGCGACTTCCCAATGAGAAATCATCCCCTCGTGACAGCGCTGCTGCAACAGATTCACCAGCTCCTCCTGGTAGCTTCTCGCTTTCTTCCCATCCGGTTCCATCCGTTGAAACCAGAGAATCTCTATCCTGAGTTGCTCCTCTCTGTTATTCTCGACGACAGCCGCATCGATAAGCTTCCGGCGCAGCTTGCTCAGATGTGCCGCCGATGGGGCGCGCAGGTTTGCTTTGTCCTGTAATTCCGGGAAAAAAACGGCGCAGGAGAACAGCTCTAGCCCTGTTTCATAGACATCCCGAAGCGAGCCCTCTCCTTTCCTGTATCGGGTGTCTGCCAGTCGATATGCTTCAGCGTACAGCGAAAGCGCCTGAGCCGCCTCTGACTCGGTGCAGACTAAATCGTTACCCACGGGGCGTGCCAGGTGGCTGCTCAGCTGATAAAGAGCCTGAAGGCGCAATGCGCGTACGGTCTCCCCCTTGTCTCCTGTTCTGCATCCCTGCAGGTAAGCCTCCAGATGCTTGCCCGCCGACTCCAGGGCCGGGCATACATTGCAGAGCAGGAGAAAGCCCCCCAGCCCCCCCGCGAGTATGTTCTGTGCAGCGATGCGTCGCCGGTTCCTCCTTTTGAAATGTTCGTTGGCTTCCATATCCTTTATTACCATTAAGCTTGCTTCGGGGCAAATCCGCAACTTTTTTTCAGAAAAAGTCGGTAGATGCCACATTCTTACGGCTCATTGATCCGTTTGGAGGGATTTCCCAATCCACCGACTGCCGGAACAAAGGGTGCAGATGCGGTATTCTTCCGAAGCCTTGGACAGTTTCTTCGGTACCGGAAAGGAGAACAGGGCGAGTCCCCGTTCATTGCCATCTGTCGGAATCCTTCCCTCAGCATTCGATATATAAGGAGTGATGATGATTCTGTTCGGGGTTGACACCTGAATGCCGATATAGACTCGTTCCCCTTTACCTTCCGGCGGCGAAAATCGGCATTTTTCCACGGCATCGGCCTCATTTCTGTCCGATAGAACCGATATGCTTTCCGGCAAAGAAAGGCAGCGCCCGAAAGCAGTAGTAAGAGGACGGTGAGGCGTATGATTCTCTTACGCACAGAGGTAGAAGTACAGCTGATAATGAGAGGAGGATAACATGCGGATGGACTCAGTTCAAGCCTTTATGCCCGATTTTCCCACCCGATGCGTTAACGCGCCCCGACGGATGCTCTGCCGCACTTGTGCCCCGGAGTCAATTCGAGGACAGGGGATAAAGAACAATGGACGAAGGAAACATTCGGTGAGTCTCCGGCTCGCAGTAGAACAACGACTTGGATTCAAGGTATCTGATTTCGCGCAAAGCGAGCGGAATTCTGCTCCTTGTCCATTGTGCTTCTCTCTAATGCCCCGAGGTTCTTGCTCAATGGGCTTCCAGCCAGTTGGGGGCGGTGTTGGCCTCTACCTCCAGCGGCACCCCATTGGGCAGGGGGAGGGCCTGTTGCATGGCGGCGGTAATCTGCGGGATGAGGTCGTGTTCGTCCTCGTGCAGGTCGATGAGCAGTTCATCGTGTATCTGCATGATGAGGCGGCTGCGTTTGCCTCTCAGCTGCTCCGCCACGCGAATCATGGCGATTTTTATCATATCCGCTGCGGAACCCTGGATGGGGGTGTTGATGGCGGTGCGCTCTGCGGCGGCGCGAAGGTTGAAATTGGCGCTGTTGAGGTCCGGCAGGCGACGGCGGCGGCCGCAGAGGGTCTCTGCGTATCCGCGCTCCCGTGATTCGGCAATGAGTCTGTCCATGCATTCCCTGACCAGCGGGAATTGCTCAAAATAGCTCTCAATCAGGGCGGCGGCCGTGCCTCGCGGGCAATCCAGACGCTGGGAGAGGCCGAACGCAGAGATGCCGTAGATGATACCGAAGTTGACGGTCTTGGCGGCCCGTCTCATGTCGGCTGTGACATCTTCATGCGGCACGCCGTAGATGCGGGCGGCGGTCTCTGCATGGATGTCGCGCCCGTCGCGGAAGGCATTCACCATGGCGGGGTCGCCGGAGAGGGCGGCCATGAGCCGGAGTTCCACCTGGGAGTAGTCTGCGGAGAGGATGGAGAAGTGCTCATCGCGTGCAACAAAGGCGCGGCGGATGAGTTTGCCAGCTTCGGAGCGCACGGGGATGTTCTGCAGGTTGGGGTTTTGCGAGGCGAGCCGCCCGGTGGCGGTGACCATCTGTTGCAGGGTCGAGTGGATGCGCCCGTCCACGGGGGAAATATACCGGGGCAGGGCGTCCAGATAGGTTCCTTTCAGTTTGCTCAGCTCGCGGTATTCCAGAATGCTCCCCACCAGCGGAGAAACGGGCACGAGCTTGCGCAGCGTTTCTTCATCGGTCACGTATTGCCCGGTGCGGGTTTTCTTGGGTTTGGCCAGCAGCTTCATTTCGCCGAAGAGGAGCTCGCCCAACTGGCGGGGAGAATTGAGGTTGATGGGACGCCCGATTTCCGCATCAATGGCTTCGCGGAGGGCTTCAATCTGTTTTCCCAGTTCGTCGGAAGCTGCCGCCAGCTGTTCCGGCTCCACCCGCATGCCCTCGGCTTCCACGTCTGCCAGCACCGGCATAAGCGGGAACTCGATTTCGCGCATCAGTTTGTCCTGCCCGGCTTCCTCCAGCTGCGGCTGAAGCACATTTGCCAGCTGCAGTGTGATGTCGGCATCCTCTGCGGCGTAATCTGCCATGACTTCCTGCGGCACGGCGGCGGTGTCCATGTTCTTGCCGGCGATGTCTTCCAGATGCACCGTGCGGTAGTGCAGCAGCGCCTCAGCCATGTCATCCATATTGTGCCGCAGCTCCGGGTAGAGGGCGCTGTGAGCCAGCATGGCATCAAAGAAAGGTCCGTTCACCGCCACTCCGGCAGCACGCAATACCTGTAAATCAAACTTGAGGTTCAGCCCCACTTTTTCCGCTGCTCCGGCAAAGGCGGCGCGGAATACTTCCAGCTCTGCCGTTGCTGCGATGGGGACATAGCAGGCTTCGTGCGGGGTGAGGCAGAACGAAATACCCAGCAATCTGTCCTGCAAAGGGTCAAGCCCCGTGGTTTCGGTATCGAAAGCCCAGCGGGCAGCTGCTTCCAGTCGGCCTGCCAGTTCTTTCCGCTGGGCATCCGTGTTGATGAGCTGGTATCGGTGCGGGGTGCTGTGGAGATCGGCCAACGGCGGTGCGGCAAACAAATCCATCTGCGTGGGCTCTTCTGCCGGTACTTCTGTTTGTTTGGGCGCGGTGGCGGCAAAAAGTTCACCGAACTCCGCATCGGGCGCGGGCTTTTCCTCTTTGCCGCACAGTCGGTCGGCGAGGGTGCGGAATTCCAGCTTGTGGAGGATGTCGCGCAGGGCTTCGGTGTCAAAATCCCGGCGCACGCAGTCATCGATGCTTACCGGCAGCGGAACATCCCGGCGGATGGTTGCCAGCTCGTAGGACAGACGGGCATTATCGGCGTTGGCCTCAATTTTCTCGCGCATCTTGCCCTTGATTTCAGCGGTGCGGGCGAGCAGCTGCTCCACGCTGCCGAACTGCTGAATGAGTTTCTGCGCGGTCTTGGCACCCACTCCCGGCACACCGGGGATGTTGTCAGAGGCATCTCCCATGAGCGCCAGAATGTCGATGATCTGTGCCGGGGTGGAGATGCCCCATTCCTCCAGAAATGCTTCTTGGGTGACATGCTCAAACTCGCTGCCTTTCTTGCCCGGCCGCAACAGGGAGCAGGTGGCGGAGAAGAGCTGCCCCAGGTCTTTGTCCTTGGACACCATGTACGAGCTCATATCCCCGCGCTCGTCTGCCAGACGGGTGAATGTGCCGATAACGTCATCCGCCTCGAACCCGGGCAGCCGGACGGTGGTGATACGCATGGCCGACAGAATATCGGCAATCCAGGGAATGGAATCGCGCAGCTCTTGCGGCATGGCCTGCCGATTGGCTTTGTATTCCGCATAGCGCTCATGGCGAAAGGTTGGGCCGGAGGGGTCGAGGCAGGCCACGATGTGGGTGGGCTGTTCTTTCTCAATGATATGCACCACGGTGTTGATGAACCCGAACATGGCCGAGGTGTTCAGCCCGGCAGAGGTGCGCATCGGATTGTTGATGAAAGCATAGAAAGCGCGGTATATCAGCGCCATACCATCAAGAATGCAGAAAGTACCCATTGCTCGCACATGGTATCATGCCGCCCCCCGCGCACGCAAGCAAAAAGCACGTTCTTTTCCCCTGTTTGCGGGGTAGCAACGCTGTTCCAATGAGTGCCGCCGGATTATTGGGTAAGCTGCTCCATGCAGAACCAGTAAACGGTCGCTACGGAGATGACCAGCAGGAAGAGTACGCAGAGGCTTTCACCCACGCTGTTGCGACGTGTGGTGGACACGGCTTCTGTGCCGACGACTCTCTGGCGGCGTACGCGGCGCTCTTCCATCACATCCTCCTGCGGTCCCAGGGTGTTGCGCCCGCGACGCGGCTGCTCCAGCATGAAGTCTGAGGCCTGCCATGCGGTATCGCGCCAGACCTGCGGGTCAGCCTCGTAGCTGCTGCGGCGTGCGCTGCGTTCCAAATCCTGCATCTTGAGACGGCGGATGGATTCGTTTCTGGACATGTGGTGATACGTGGGGGAGAGAGGTTATATGCGGGCGCTTTCAGGAAAGCAGGAAGTGATAAACGGCCCAGCTGATGAGCAGCAGGAGAAAAAGCGGGAAATGGAACGCCAGACCGCGCAGCAATTCATCGCGGATACCTTTCCAATTCAAGCCTTTCTTCGTTTCTTCGCCGGGCTTTCGGGTGAAAATGTCTGTGTGTTTGTAGTGGCCTGCAGAGGCGTATATCTCATTGAAATCGCTCTCGGCTCGTTCCAGTTTGGGCAGCGCTTCGTGGAGTCGGGCAGAGAAGCCCTCGGTGCTCCATTGTTCCGGCTGCATGGAGGATAAAATCTTCAGATGCCGCTTCAGGTGGTCGCAGACGCGTGATACCTCTTCGTACTCGCGTTTCATGGAGTCCAGCTCGTGATCCATGCGCTGCACGGCGTAGTGCAGCTTCATGCCGACATCGTTCAGCCCCTCATTGAACAGGACTTTCTGCTCGTTGCTCTGCTCCAATGCCTGCCTCTGGGCTTCCCACTGGGCTCGCTGCGCTTCGAAGAATTCTGCCTGTTGACGCGCCTTTTCCATCTGCAGCCGCACTTGCTCAGGGCTGTGCTGCTCCCCATCTGCTGTGCGCGGATTCAGTTCCATCTGGCGGTATTTCGGTTCAGGCGTCATGCTCGTTTTTCTTTCTCCCTGTCTTGCCGAAATTTAACTACTTTCCCTCCCCATTGTCAAGAAAATATTTAAGATAAATTGATAAATATAGTTTAAGAATAATAAGAATATCTTGGAAATCAGGAAATGTTTATTATTTAGAAACTAAAATATGCAGAAAAGGAGTGTGGAGGGGGAAGAAGAAATGGGCGTTGGTGGGGAGATGTCCGCTCTGCAGAGCGAAGTGAAATTCACGCCTGCGGCTCGAGTGTAATTCGGCGTTCGAGTGAGGGCATTGCCCGCACTTCTCTTCAATCAATTCTCATTCATCAGGCTCTTTACTCTGACTTTCGGCCACGTGTGGACGGGAAGCGGGAATGCGAAAAAAAGAAACCGGCCGTAGAGGCCGGTTGGAAAAGGAACTGTCTGATAAAAAAGGGAAAATAGGCTGACTTATTTTGTCGGCGGGCCGAAGATGCGGGAGAATACCGGGCCGTTGATGAATTCTGCAAGCTCGGCAGAGTTGTAGCAGTTGTTATCCTGCATGTGTTGCAGGAGGGGACGAACCCGGTGGGAGAGCTCGCGGGCGGTTTCCGCACCGCTTTTCCAGCATTGCGGCCAGGGCAGGGTGCTGTCGGACATGGAGTCAACGAGGTTCTGCCCACGGCGTTTCAGCCCCGGCAGCAGGGCTGCGGCGGTGCCGGAGTCCTCTACCATGGCCAGATAAAAGAGATAACGCAACAGCTCTTTTTCCGTGGCCGTACCGCAGAAGCGTTCCGGCAGACCGGTGGGGGCACCGAGCAGCACGTGGTGGCGGGGAAGCTTGCCCAGCGAGGGGGGAATGGCCGGCGACTGCAAATCGGCGGCACCATCAGCCAAATCTACCGCCATTTCCTGGAGATAATAGGTCCGGCGGCTGAACCCGAAGCCGTAATCAGCCGTCAGCTCACAGGCCAGAATGAAATGGCGCTGCGGATGCAGCCCGGTGTTAGGCATACGCAGCTGTACAGGCGGCTTTTCCGTGATGCAGTAACGGGCGTGGATTTTGCAGAAAGGAGAGGTGGATTTCAGCACGGGAGCATCCGTTTTAATGGACAGCTTACCCTCTTTGGCGGTCAGCTCAATGCTCCAGATGGCCTCGCCGTCTATCAAATCGACAACGGTGGGGTCAACAGACCCCAGAATTTCGGTATCGGTGGGACAGTCTCGCAGATTCCAGCGATAGGTGAAGTGAAAATCGGCTGCGGCCTCCGTGCCGGTGAGCGCCGTGCCCTCAGCATGAGGAATCGGTAGCGGAAATTCGGCCGTATCCTGTTGCAGGAGGCGATACCCCAGCATCACCACCAGCACGGCGGTGACCACCAACGAAATGAGCATGCAGAAACAGGATTTTCGGCTTACCTTCATGTTCCTTATTCTACCCTTTAGGAATGCCGAAATCAAGGCTTGTTTTTTCAAAACGACAGGTATATGCTGGCGGGCAACAGATATGAGCATTTTACCGTACGCCAATCAGAATGTGTGGGAGCTGGTAGCCTACAAGCCCGGCAAGCCCATTGAGGAAACCGCCCGTGAACTGGGAATGGCTCCGGAGGATATCGTGAAACTGGCCTCCAACGAGAACTCTCTGGGACCCTCATCGCTGGCGCTGGAGGCCATGCAGAAAGCTGTTGCCGGGGTGCATATCTACCCGGACGGCGCATCGTTCACGCTTCGTTCCCGTCTGGCAACGGATTATGGGGTGAGCTTTGAACAGACGGCTGTGGGTAACGGCAGCAGCGAGCTGATAGAGCTGCTGGGGCACGCCTTCCTGAAACCCGGCACGGAGGTTGTGGCGGCTGAGTATTCCTTTGCCATGTATGCCATTGTGGCGAAGCTGTTCGGCGCGGACTATGTTCCCGTGCCCAACAAGCCGGACTGGACGCATGATTTGCAGGGCATGCTGCGGGCTATCACCCCGCAGACTCGTCTGGTATTCATCACCAACCCGACCAACCCCGTGGGCACCATGGTGGGACAGGCAGAAGTGGATGCTTTCATGGAGGCTGTGCCGGAGCATGTGACGGTTGTCTTTGACGAGGCCTACATGGAGTTCGCCGGGGAGCAGGTCGATACGGCCAAATACGTGCGTGCCGGCAGAAACGTCGCGGTGCTGCGCACCTTCTCCAAAGCCTACGGCCTGGCCGGTGTGCGGGTGGGATACGCCATCACCTCCGAAGAAATTGCCGGATTGATTAACAAGGCGCGTTCTCCTTTCAACGTGAACCTCATTGCCCAGGTGGGGGCTCTGGCCGCGCTGGATGACACCGAGCATCTGCGCCGCTCCGTAGAGATGGTGAATGCCGGCCGTGCTCAGTATTACGCTGCTTTTGATTCCATGGGCGTGGAGTATGTGCCCTGTCATACCAATTTCATCCTTGTGCGTGTGGGGGACGGTGCAAAAGTGTACGCAGAGGCTCTTGCCCATGGAGTCATTACCCGCCCCATGGCCGGTTATGGCTTGCCGGAATACATCCGAATCACCATCGGCAATGAAGCGGAGAATGCAAAATGCCTCGCCGTCCTCCGCGAGATTATCTAACCCAAGGGCGAAATCTACTGTTCTTCCTTCTGATTCTACCGCCTTCGGCTTCAGAATATTGTTCACAGAATAGCCAGCAAGCATCGCTTAGAAGCAATTAACATTCCTTCGCGCGTTGGATGCCTCCCCCTAACGGCGAATTTTTTGAGCCATTTCTCCATTACGGAAAAGCCTGCGCCGCTACGCGGCACGCTTTCGCTTCGCCCAGGAAGCCAGGCGTACTTAATCACACAATCCTATCTCATATCCGTGCGGCGGCCAGGCGCAGGGCTTGTGTTAACTGTTCTGAGCTGATGCTGCGGAAATGCAGGCGAGGCATGCGTTCCATGCCTTTGAGCTTGGCGGAGAGATTGTAGCGGACGCGGGGAATGAGGCGTTCCGTCAGGTAATCGCAGTACAATACCACGCGCTCCGGTGACAGAACGCAGGCGAGTGACTGTATCAGGCGGCAAATCATTTCTTCCGTCAGCGTGTGGTCGCTGTAGTCCATTGTTTCCCATCGGTCGGGCAGGGGAAGCATGTGCAGGTGGTTGCAGGGCAGGAGTTCCGTCTCGCTGCGGTAGACGGCCTGCGGAAGGATGCCTTGCTGACAGAGCAGGGTCAGGGTGCGGGGACGTTTGTCTGCCAGAGCTTCTGCGGTGTTGAGTCGTTTCACCGGAAGAACGCAACGGCGTTGCAGATGCTCTGCCAGCTCCCGCGATAGGGCTCCCTCCGGCAGATGAAGGATGATGCGCTGCGGTTTACGCCGCCAGCGGTGCGTCAGCTCATCCAGCCAGTCATCCAGCATTTCTGCCTGTAAATGAGTGAATCGTGCCGATTTTTCCGCTAACACACGTCCTTTCATGTCCAGCTGCTCCAGAATGACGTGGTGAACTGGTCCTTCTTCTTCCGGGCGGAAAAGGAAGACTGTGCCATGTCCTCCGTTATAACGGTAGCGTACTTCCGGCCTCCCTCCGCCGGAGGGTGCCAGACCGCATTCTTTCAGGATGCCCTCCTCTACCAGTTCCCGCACCAGTCGCCCGGTCATCACATGACTCACCCCCACCGCTGCCGACATCCCCCGCCGACCGGCTTCCCCTACCTCCTGCATGTAGCGTTGCAGACGTTCTTTCGTGTTCATGTGATGATGACTTGTGAAATCAGGTTACAAAAGTATAGTGCAAATTCTTTTGTTTGGCAAGTGTTTTGTAATGCAATAATAATAAAATGTTTGCATGGTGATGTTTGGGGGAGGAGCAGAAGCCGTGGGAATGAAAGACTCGACACTTGAGGAAGAATCTGGTAGTCTGGCAGCAACAGAACAACAACGTACACTCACCATGAAATACATTTTTGTGACAGGCGGCGTGGTATCCTCTCTCGGTAAAGGTCTGGCGGCAGCCTCCATCGGCACCCTGCTGGAGCACTGCGGGCTGGAAGTGACCATGCAGAAGTTTGACCCCTATCTGAACATTGACCCCGGCACCATGAGCCCCTATCAGCACGGTGAAGTGTATGTGCTGAACGATGGCTCCGAAACGGACCTGGACCTGGGGCACTACGAGCGTTTCATTCACTGCCAGCTGTCCCGTCTCAACAACCTGACGAGTGGCAAAGTGTTTGAGCATGTGCTGGAGAAGGAACGCCGCGGCGATTACCTGGGCAGCACCGTGCAGTACATCCCGCATGTGACCGATGAAATCAAGCAGCGTCTCTATGACCTGACCGAAGCTAACAAGGAATGTGATGTCATCATCACGGAAATCGGCGGTACGGTGGGTGATATTGAGGGTTACCTTTTCCTGGAGGCTCTGCGCCAGTTTGCGCTGGAGGTGGGTCGCCAGAACTGCTGTTTCATCCATGTGACCCTGCTGCCCTACATCAGGGCGGCCGGCGAGACCAAGACCAAACCGACCCAGCAGAGTGTGGCCAAGCTGCGAGAAATCGGTATCCAGCCGGATATCATCGTGTGCCGCACGGAGATGGACAACCTGACGGAGAGTGAGAAGAAGAAGATTGGTATGTTCTGCAACGTGCCGCCGCGTAATGTGGTGGCCTTCTGTGACGTGAAACACTCCATCTATGAATGCCCGCTGGATTTGGGGCGCGACCGCGTGGATCGTATCGTGACCGAGGTTCTGGGTATCACTGTTCCCAAGCCGAAGATGGACGACTGGCAGAAGTTTGTGGGTCGTGTCATCCACCCCTCCCACGGCGTTCGCATTGCCGTGGTGGGTAAGTACATCTCCCTCCAGGATGCCTACAAGTCTATTTACGAGAGCTTTACGCATGCAGGTGCTGCCAATGACTGCCGTGTGGAAATTGTGCGCGTGGATGCCGAGGCTCTGGAGGACGGCGACTGCGAAACCATGATTGGGGACGTGGACGGCATCTTGGTGCCGGGCGGCTTCGGTGAGCGAGGCGTGGAGGGCAAGATTAAGGCTGTACAGTATGCTCGTGAGAAGGGAATTCCCTTCTTCGGTATCTGTCTGGGTATGCAGGTGGCGGTGATTGAATTTGCCCGCAACGTGCTGGGGCTCAAGGATGCAAACTCCACTGAGTTTGACAAGAACTCTTCTGCTCCGGTCATCTGTCTGCAGGAAGAGCAGAAACTCATCAAGAACATGGGTGCCACCATGCGTCTGGGTGCCTATCCCGCCCACATTGCTCCCGATACCCTCTGCAGCAAGCTCTACGGCGGCAAGGAAACCATCTCCGAACGCCATCGTCACCGCTACGAGTTCAATGCCGAGTACCGCGAGGCCTGCGAGAAGGCCGGTCTGGTCATCTCTGCCGTGAACGATGAGCACGGGCTGGTGGAAGTGGTGGAGCTGCCCTCTCACCCGCACTTTATTGCCTGTCAGTATCATCCTGAGTTCCAGAGCCGTCCGACCACGCCGCACCCGCTCTTCTCCGGGTTAGTGGCCGCTGCGCTGGAATACAAACTGGGCTGAGCATCATCATTTTACACGTCGGCGGTCAGAAATAGCAGAATCTGACCGCCGGCGCTTTTTCGTTGCAATATGATAGATATACTGGTAGTGGTGGCGTATTTTTGCGCCATTTTCGGCATCGGACTCTATGTGGGCCGTAAACAGGAGAGTCTGGAGAGTTACGCCCTGGGCAACCGTAACCTGCCGTGGTGGGCGATTCTGGCTTCCATTCTGGCGGCGGAAATCAGCGCGGCCACCTTTCTGGGCGCCCCCGGTGAGGGCTTTGCTCTGCGTAACTTCACTTATGCCCAGCTGGCCATTGGTACGATTCTGGGGCGTATCATTGTGGGCCGTCTTTTCCTGAAGCCTTACTATCAGTACAACGTCGTTTCCATTTACGAGTATCTGGAAAAGCGCTTCGGGCTGAACACCCGTCGCTGGGCGAGTGTGACTTTCCTCATCAGCCGTGTGCTGGCTAGCGGTACTCGCCTGTTCTTTGCCGGGATTCTGCTGGTGATAGCCTACATGATGGTGACCGGGCAGGACAGCGCCGGGCAGGTGGAAACCGTGGTGATTTATATTGCCGCGCTCACGTTCATCACCATTGCCACGGCGGTGTATACCACATTGGGCGGACTCAAGGCCGTGGTGTGGACGGATGTGTTGCAGGCTTCCATTCTGGCAGTATCACTCGTGACCACCATCGGCGTGCTGCTCTTCAGTATCAAGGCGGGCGGCAGCTGGGGCGCTGCATGGGACAGCATTTGCTACCATCTGGGTAATAAGGATTACAACCCCTGTGAAATCAAGAACCTGAAACCCTGGGCTTTCTTTGATTCCGGGTTGACGGGGCAGGGGTTGCTGGCCGATATCAAAAATATCCTGAGCAGCGAGTATACGCTGTGGAGCGCCGTGCTGGGCTCTACGTTCATCACGATGGCCACTCACGGCACGGATCAGGACATGGTGCAGCGCATGCTGGCCGCCCCGGACAGCAAGAAAGGTGCCCGCGCCGTTATTCTCTCCGGCCTGATGGATATGCCCATTGTGCTGGTGTTCATCTCCTGCGGTATGCTGTTGTTCGTCTATTTTGCGCAGAACGGCATCACGCCGCCGGAAAAACAGATTGAGATTTTCCCGTGGTTCATCATTCACTGCCTCCCGGTTGGCGTGCGTGGCCTGTTGGTGGCGGCGCTGCTGGCCACGGCCATGGGCTCTCTTTCCACCGCACTCAATGCTTTGGCCACCACGGCCACGCGTGATTGGTACGTGGATGTATTCCGACCGAAAGCCGACCAGCTGGAGCAGCTCAGAGCCGTACGTTGGCTCACCGTGTTCTTTGCCGTGCTGCTCATTGTGGTGGGCGCCGGTACGGCATGGCTCACCGTGATGGACCCCACCGTCCGCATTCTTCCCATTGCGCTGGGCATTTTCGGCTATACCTACGGCTCTCTGCTGGGGGTGTTCCTGCTGGGTATGCTCACGCGAAGCCGTGGCAATGACTGCGGCAACATCATTGCTATGCTTACCGGCTTTGCCGTGGTTATCCTGCTGGAAATCGGCGGCCGCCAAGGCTGGTTCCCAGCCATTGCTTTCCCCTGGCGCGTGACTGTGGGAACGCTTGCCACCTTCCTGACCGGATGCCTCTTCCGAACTCCGAACCTGACCAAGTAACATGAGCGATACTCCTTCCTTCGAAATCAACCGCGAGCAACTCACCAAAGCCATTATCGAGTTAAACTCCATGTCACGAGCCGATGGCGTCATCATGACCCGCAGTGGTGAAATCAAATGTGGCTATGTCGATGATCCGGACACGCTTCGCATGCTTATCCCCGCCGGGGTGCTGGCGCGACAGCTCACGGCGGACGGCCTCTCCTCCTACACAGGCAAGGAACTGAAAAAGTGGGCTGATGAGTACGATATTTCCGGCTTTTGACCGGGCATCAATAGCTGAAAAAAGTTATGTGGCTTTTCCTGCGCCGTTGCGGTAGGAAAAGCCTGTTCCTTTTTTTGTCGGCGAGGGGGTGTAAACAGCCGATTTTGCTTGACGCGACGCGCTGGAGGTGTATAGTAGTACAGTATTCTCGTGACTTGTTATGAAGATTCTGTACAAGAAATCAATTTTTTCCGGAAAACAACGTAAACAGAAGAAGCCCGGGTTTGCTCTTATTGCAACCCTGACGCTGATGATGCTGCTGGCTATGCTGGCCGTGGCGCTTCTTTCCATGGCCTCTTCCCAGCAGCGTATCGCCATGCAGACCGTTCTGCTGGCAGAGGCTCGCCAGCAGGCATTGGTGGGACTGGATGTGGCTATCAGCGAATTGCAGGTGGAAATGGGACCCGATCAGCGCGTTTCTGCTAACTCCGGAATTCTGAGTGATCAGGAGGGCTCTTTCCCGCAATACATTCTGGGTGTATGGGACAGCTGGGACGGCCCGCTGTACGGCGATAGCCCTTCCAATAAGGCCAATAGCATTCAGGCGACCTATACCAAGGGTCGCGAGAAGCTGTTCCGCCGCTGGATGGTCTCCTCCCGCGATAAGACCAATATTCGCCGTATGAGTGCGGCTCGTGAGGTGGCGAATCGTCGCCCCGGACAGAGAATCTGCATGGTGGGTGAGGGTACGCTCGGTAAGAATTTCTCACCGCAGCACCACATTTATGCTGATTTGCTTGAAATGCCCTCTCAGGGTAAGAACAAGGCATGCTTTGCCTGGTGGGTTGGTGGTGAAAACCAGAAGGCAAAGGTAAATGTTCCCCGTCGCGATGACACGGAGGATGTGAACGAGATGTTGCGTCGTACCTGGGATACTCCTACTCCCATGGTGTTGAATAACGATGATTTGGACTTCCTGCCGGAGAAGATAGAGCAGCCGGATAAGGTCATTACGCTTAATACGCTGCCCCTGCTGGGAACGTCTTCGCAGAATTCGGGGATGCCGTATTTCTTTGACGTGACGACCTCTTCCTATTCGCTGCCGGTAAACGTTCGCACGGGTGGGTTTAAGCAGGACCTGTGCCTGCTGTTCAATAAGGAATCTCTCCGTGGTACGGAATATGCCGCTCGTAATGACCAGGATTGCCCCATCGCGGAGAATGATGATATCCCCAAGGGCACGGAGAATAAGCTGCCCATTGGCTCCTGGCAGAATATGTATGCTTACTACAACTGCTGGCCGGATGGCTCTGCCAATGATGGTGATAACTTTACCGCACGCCTTATCGGTGATGTGGGTAAAGCCTATACCCGCATGGGTGGCAGCGTAATGAGCGGTGACAACATGACTCACGATTCCAATCCGGAGGGCGTGAGCGATGGCGGTTCCGGCTCTTTGTTTGATACCCGCTCCATGATGGATCAGGGCAGCAAGAAGGCAGGCTATGCCCGTACTCCCGTGATGCTGGCGTTCATGAGTAACTACGCCATGGTGACGGAGGGTAAGCCGGAATGGAAAATGGCTGATGGCAAGACCCCGGCCTTCAAGCTGCGACTCGCCTATGCTCCCATGTTCCTGTGGTGGAATCCCTACAATGTGCCGATGAGGATTCGCGGACAGCAGCTCTGGTCGCAGTCTGCCCCCTACACGGTTGTCTGGATGCAGGACTACAGTATCTCACAGTCCGGTACATGGAACTATGCATGGCAGCGCTATGCCACCCAGTACAAACCGGATGCCGGCAATTCCGGTGACGGTGTGAAAAACGGTTTCGATAAGATGGATGTCGGGCAGTACTTCCAGAACAGCGAGTCTGACCAGAGGGGTGATATCGTGTTCAAGCCCGGTGAGGTGCTTTTCTTCTCCTGCGGCGACGTGGATGAGAGCAGCAATGACTACGGGGCTTTTGTGCTGGGCTATCATCCCGGCAATGTTTCCAATTATAAGATTCACTACTACTCAGCGGTCGGGCGTAATCCTGGACCCGGTGTGCCCGATCTCAAGACGCTGGATGAGAAACAGTGGTATGTGGGCTTCCGTCTTGGCGTGTATAGTGAAGGCGGTACGGAGGGGCGAGAATACCTGAGCGGTTTCCGTCTTGCTCCGTTCCGCCCGGAGACCGTGACGGTGCTGAATGGCTTTAACGGCATGTCTACCCGAAAGATGGATGATCGCTTCGGCGGTAAACGTGCCATTTCTCCGCAGTCTTTCCTTCTGGGCTGGTATGATCCCAATGACAGCAGCCAGAGTACAGTGTTCTGCGATAAGAACAGAAATGATTCCTACTGGTCGGCCGATGGTTCGCAGAGTGACTCTTCCGTACCGTATTATATTGCCGCCATGGGCGTGGTGGCCAAATCAGCCAATGCGAATGCCGATGCCCGTCTCTTCGTTGGTAAGGATTATCGCACCAAGCTGTGGCAGCACTCCAACCCGGCCTTCTGGGGAAGTGCCATCATCAAGCCCGACAACCAGCAGCGTCAGTATCATCCGTATGAGCTGGCCGCACTAGACGTGAGCAGCGGTTTGGATAGCTCTCCCATGGATAACATTGGTAAGAACGGTTATCTGGGTATTACAGGTGACGGTGAGCAGGTTTCATTTGCCTCCGTTCTGGAATTGCCCGTGCATCCTCCGTTCTCGCTGGCCGGCTTTGCAGGTATGCGCCTGCAGCCAGGCTGGTACCAGACCTCCGGCAGCTCCGGCCCGTACAAGGCGGCCTCTGCCATGCGTCGTGTGCAGTATCAGGCCGGTGTGCCCGGTGTAGGTATCGGTAACTCCTTTGCCGATCCCTGCCTGCCTGCCGGTGATGTCTACG
Source organism: uncultured Akkermansia sp. (assembly GCA_964471605.1). Classification (GTDB taxonomy): domain Bacteria; phylum Verrucomicrobiota; class Verrucomicrobiia; order Verrucomicrobiales; family Akkermansiaceae; genus Akkermansia. Next base: position 20,164 of record CAYYKC010000020.1, read on the forward strand.
CCTTCCATCGCAACAGCATTCCCGCAGAAGGCGGTAACGGCCAGCTTTTCGGTGATTTCTATGACCATGGATTGCTGATTAATGATGCTCTGTGGGACGCATGGTTCTGCTCTTCCGTGTCAGATGCCCCCTATGGCTCCCGGAAGCTTCTGGCGCGTGATGCTCTGGACAATTTCCTCAGTGGTAAGGAAGATTTGCCGGTTGCCCGTTACAAGAAAGCAAATACGCCCTACAACGATTCTCAGGTCATCGCCCGTCTGATGGAGAAGGATGGCTGGAAGTACATCGCACAGTATCTGATGGTTGATGGTGGTTTCAACGTCAATTCCACCTCGGTGGAAGCATGGACGGCGGTGCTTCAGGGACTTGCTCATCGTAAGCTTGTGACGAGTGATGGAAACCAGCTCAAGGAAGTGGAACGCAGCAAGGGTGATGACGAGGTTCTCTTCTCCCGATTTATGCTTTCCACTACGGATAAGAGCGTGGATTCCCTGGGTGGCTACAGCATGAGGCAGGGTTCCAGTCAGTTCCGCAATAACAGCGCTCTTCTTTCGGCATGGGGCGAAGTCCGCAAGCTGGATGCGGAGTCCATTCGTAAGCTCGCCGAAGAGATGGTGAAGCAGGTTCGCAAGCGCGGCCCCTTCCTTAATATGTCTGATTTCATCAACCGTCGTCTGGAAACCGGCGGTGGCGAGCTGGCGCTCAAGGGTGCTTTGCAGGCTGCTATCGATGCCACGGATATCAACCGGGATTTCCAGGAAGTGACGATTAAACCGCAGGATGGCAACATGTATAAGTTCCCGGAGGCTGAAAACGGTTCCATGTACACGGCTGCTCCCGGCTATCTGATTCAGAGTGACGTGTTGGCGGCGCTTGGCAACATCCTGACGGTGAGAGATGACACCTTCACGGTGCGTGCCTACGGCTGTGTACGCAGCCCGCGCAATGCCATTCTGGCTCAGGCGTGGTGCGAGGCCGTTGTGCAGCGTACTATGGATTATGTAGACCCCGCCAACAATCCGTCAGACTCCGAGTTCAAGCCGGATGGCTCCAAGGGTAAAGGCTTGAGCGATGCCAATAAGGTGATGGGGCGTCAGTTCCGTGTCGTGTCGTTCAAGTGGCTCGACCTCTGGGATATCTGATGCCTATTTTCAGATGAACCAAAAACGCCGCGCTGCAAATACAGCGCGGCGTCTTCTATAGGTAGGGGAGCATCAGACAGAGGGTTGCTGCTGGGTGATGCAGTGAATGGCCCCGCCCTCTATGACCAGGCGACGGGCATCGATGCCGATGACCTGTTTCCCGGGGAAGCATTCCCGCAGGATGCCCAGTGCGCGGTCGTCCTCTTTCTCCTGCATGAAGATAGGTACGATGACAGCACCGTTGCAGATGAGGAAGTTGGCATAGCTGGCCGGTAGCTGCTCCAGTCGCCATCCCTGCGCCACGAGCGGTTTCGGCATGGGCAGCGGGATGATTTCCACCCGACTGCCGCCGGGAGTGCGTAAGTCTTGGAGTCTCTCGTTGTTTTCGGCCAGATTTCGGTAGTGCGGGGAGTGCGAGTCTGGCTCGATGATGGAAACGACGGCTTCTCGGTTGATAAAGCGCACCATATCATCGATGTGGCCGTCCGTATCATCTCCTTCAATACCTTGCCCCAGCCAGAATACATGTGTGGTGCCCAGCATGCGGTGCAGCTCTGCTTCCATTTCTTTCTTGGTGCAGCCGGGATTGCGATTGGGGTTCAGCAGCACGGCTTCCGTCGTGATGAGTAGTCCCTCTCCGTTGCCCTCAATCGCGCCGCCTTCCAGAAAAAACTCGCTTTTCAGTTGCGGTAGCCCCAGACTCTCCGCCATGCGGCCCGGGATGGCATCGTCCAAATCCCAAGGGGCAAACTTGCCGCCCCAGGCGTTGAATTTCCAGTTGGCCAGCTGCATGCCGCCGTCGGCGCGGCGGGTGAAAATGGCACCATGGTCGCGGCACCAGACATCGTTGGTCGGGTGGTTGTACAGGCGGAATCTCTCTACTCCGCGTTTTTCCAGCAGGTGGCGTATGGAGTCATGCAGGGGTGCTGCTGCATTGATGCGTACCTCTGCCTGTGTTGCAATGGCTGCTGCGAGCTCTGCATAGCGCCCCAGCAGTTCCTCCAGACCGCCCTGCCAGAGGTCCTGTCGGTGCGGCCAGGACAGCCAGACGGCATCCTGTTGTTCCCATTCTGCCGGCCAGCGCAGCTGCGAGCCGCTCATCGTTTCCGTTTTCATGGTAAAGGCGGGTTACAGTCAGGCGTAGTGTTGGGGCAGGTAGGGGGCATCCAGTATGCCGGAGAGTTTCGGCAAGCGGTAGAACTGCTCGATGCAGTCGTCCTCCTGCTTCCCGAATACACTGGCCTCTATCAGATAAAACACAATCTGCCCCACGTCCCGGCTATCGTTGATTCCCCAGTACTGCAGCACGGCTCGCGCCAGCGGGCCGTATTCCTCCAGCGCAAGATAACAAACGCCCATGTACAGCTCTTCTGCCGTCAGATGCCTGTTCTGTTCATCTTTTTTGTATTGGTGAACAGCTGTGTCCAGAGCCTGACGAAGAAAATCGTATGCATCCGGGGCGTATTCATCATGCTTCCGCATGATGGCGTTAACGGCATCTTCAAAACTGTGCGACATGCGCGTATATTAGCATGAAAATGCCCTGCGGGCAATGCCTATACGTGTGTGTATCGAGATAGAAAAATGCACCGCATCCCGGTAGGAATGCGGTGCAGAAATGTAGAGAATCGGAATGCTTATTCGCCTTTAGCGGCGGCTTTGGCGGCTTCTGCCTCAGCCTTGTTTTCGGCCGTTTCCATCTCGCGCTTGAGGTCGTCCATTGACACGGCAGCGGGGGGAGCATCAAAGGCTTTCACGGTGCCGAGGTAGGAGCTCTCGCGTGCGGGAGTGTAAATCAGCTCGAAGATGTTGAAATCCTTGAGCCCGGGAATACCGCTCCAGGAGAGGATTTTGGCTTCGCGCTTGTTGTAGGAGGCTTCGTTTTCCACGGCCAGATTGCAGGCGGTTTTGCCGTCCTTGTTCACGGCTGCGGCATCGGCACCCAGAGAGAGCAGGGTGGAAACCACCTTCTCATTGCCGCGCATGGCAGCCAGCATGAGGGGCGTGTAGCCGTTGCTGTCCTTCTGATTGATGTCCAGCCCCGCATCCACCAGCAGAACAGCGGTGTAGGGCATGCCGCTCCAGGCGGCCCAGTGCAGGGCTGTGAAGCCGTCCCTGTCTGTAGCCTTGGCATTTATGCCGGGCGTGGCCAGCAGGGCGCGCACATAGTACAGGCGGGAGATGTCCTTCTTGAGTGCTTCCTGCGTGTTATTGAAGTTGCAGTAGGCTGCCCACATCAGCGGGGTGCGGCCGGTGTTGTCCGGGTAGTTCACGAAGTTTTCCACCGTGGACATGCCCTGGTTCATTTCCTTGATGAAGGTGTCGTCCTTGCCGTTAGTAACAGCTCCCTTGCGGATGATGGAAACGAGTGAATCCGTGGGTGAGGTATGCTCAAAGGGAACCATGGCCAGCTTGCAGAGATAGCCGAGGGTGGCCATCACGCAGACCAGAATGAACATATCCTTGATGATGGGGCCCCACTGGGTCTTGGGAACCTCGTTCACGTTTGCCTCATCGTTCGTACTTGGCGTGTTGTTGTTATCAGACATGATATGAATGGTGGTTCCGGGTTATCAGGCTTCTGCGGGTTTCTCCTCGGTTGCCTTGGCGGCTTCCGCGCTTGCTGTGTCCTTGTCTGCATCCTCCTCCGGGTGGTCAGACACGAAGCTATCCTTGGTGAGGATGATGGCGATGGGGGAGATGAGCGCCATAATCAGGTAGATAGTCCACATGAACTCCGGGGAATGCCAGAAGTCGATGTGGCCGGTGTCCATCTTAGCGGCGATGCCGTCGAAGCAGAGGTAGGAGACCAGCAGACCGCCCACCACGCCGTTGACGGGCTTGGCGATGAACATGGGAAGCGCTGAGAGTGACATGTAGGAGGCCACCTTGTCTTTGGGTGCTACGCGAGCCACGTATTCGGAGAATCGCGGGCTGAACAGCAGCTCACCGGAGGCAAAGATGACAATCTGCAGGAAAATGGCCACGAAATAGGCCTGGCCGATGGTCTCAATGCCGGGGATGATGAAGTACCAGTGCGGAGGCACGGCCATGAGCACCAGAGAACAGGCAGAGATGGACATGCCGGAAATCATCAGCTTCACCGTAGAGAACTTGTTGAGGATGGGGATGATGAGAATCAGACCCGTAATGATGATAAACGGGTTGATGGAGTTCATGAAGCCCAGCTGGAAGTCGTCACCGATAGTGCGCGTGTAGTATTGCGGCATGATGAGGAACTGCAGCGTGAATACCAGACGCACGCCAAGTGTGAGCAGCAGGAATACTATCAGCTTCTGGAAAGCCTTTTCGCGAGCCACCTCACAGATGAGCTGCAGTGGGCGGCGGGTGGACGTCTCTTTGCGGTTGAGCTTTTCTTCCGGCACGGCGTAGAAGTCATCATCAATGAAACGGGTGAAGATGAAAGCAATCACGTTGCAGCATGTGCCGAAGTTGATGACCCACAACAGACCGTCCACATCACCCTGCCAGGCCAGCAGAGGGTCCACGACGGCGAAGCCTGCAAGCAGTGCACCGATGTTCATGAACAGGTAGTAGAAGTTGAACCCGGTCGGGCGCGAGCGCAGCGTCGTGAAACGGCGGATGGAGGTGGAGATACACGGGCTCATGAACGCCGTGCCGAAGGACATGATGCTGATGCCCGCCATCACGAAATAGCGGGAGGCATCCTGCGACAGTCCACATATTTCCGTGCCGAAATCCGTGCCCATGCCCAGAATCACACGTCCGCCAATCAGCAGCATGAAACCGATGAGGTAGGTGCGGCGCAGGCCGATGATATCGCAGATGGTGCCCACGGCGAACACGAACATGGAGATAAAGAGTGTGTACATGCCTACCCAGTAGGGGGCATCCGCATCCTTGAATCCGCAGTACTTGTTCAGGAAGAGGGTGAATACGATGATGAGCGTGAAGTACGACAGGCCATCGAAGAACTGAATGAAGTTCGTGAGCCAGAAGTTCTTCCCGCAGTCCTTCAGCACGCCGAACTCCGAGAAGTATTTGACGAGCGGATTGGGCTTGGTGGTGGAACTACTCATTGTTTGCTAATGGGTGTTTTTCTAAGTGTTGTCAGTAGGGGAAAAAAGGTATTATTCCAGTACGGCGCCCTTGCTGGCGTTGGTTGCCAGCTTGCGGTAGCGCTTCAGCCACTTGCCGTCGATTTCCTGCATGGTGGGCTGCCATACGGCGCGGCGGGCAGCGATTTCATCTTCGCTCAGCTCAGCGGTGATGCTGCGGCCGGGGATGTCGATGGAGATGATGTCGCCGTCCTTCAGCAGGCCGATGAGCCCGCCCTCCGCTGCCTCCGGGGAGACGTGGCCGATGCAGGCACCGTGCGTGGCGCCGGAGAAGCGGCCGTCCGTGATGAGAGCCACGCAATTGCCCAGCCCCTTGCCCATGATGTAGCTGGTGGGGGCAAGCATCTCCTGCATGCCGGGACCGCCCTTGGGACCTTCGTTGCGGATGACGACCACATCGCCGGGCTTTACCTTGTCGGCCAGAATACCGGCACAGGCGGCTTCCTGACTCTCAAAGATGACGGCCGGGCCGCGGTGTACCAGCATTTCCGGCAACACGCCGGCTTTTTTGACGATGGCACCCTGTTCCGCGAGATTGCCGAAGAGCACGGCCAGCCCGCCGTCCTTGGAATAGGCGTTCTCCGGCTTGCGGATGACCGCAGCATCCTGAGTCTCCAGCCCGGCAATCTGTTCGCCGAGCGTTTTGCCGCTCACGGTGGGCGTATCAAGATTCAGCACGCCGGGAATGCTGCTGATTTCGGAAAGAATAGTCATGATGCCGCCGGCGCGTTTCACATCATCCATGTGATAGCGGGAGCTGGGGGCCACCTTGCAGATGTTCGGCGTGCGCCGGGAAATCTCATCAATGCGGTGCAGGTCATAGCTCAGCCCTGCTTCTGCGGCAAAAGCGAGGGTGTGCAGCACCGTGTTGGAGGAGCCGCCCATGGCCATATCGCATGCAAAGACGTTATCGATGCTCTTCTCCGTGATGAGGTCGCGGGGCAGGGGACCGCCCTGTTTGGCCATTTCTACGGCGCGGCGGGCGGCGGCTTTCCAGAGCTCCTTGCGCTCCTCGGAAAGCGCCAGCAGGGTTCCGTTGCCGGGCAGTGCCAGTCCCACCACCTCGCAGAGGCAGTTCATGGAGTTGGCGGTGAACATGCCGGAGCAAGAGCCGGCTCCCGGGCAGGCGTTGCACTCCACGAAGTGCAGCTCTTCCTCAGAAATCTTTCCGGCGGTGCAGGCGGCCACTGCTTCGAACACGCTGTTGAGGTCGAGCACTTCTCCGTTGCGGCCGCGTCCTGCCGCCATGGGGCCGCCGGAGCAGAAAATGGTCGGAATGTTGCAGCGCAGCGCTCCCATCACCATGCCGGGCACAATCTTGTCGCAGTTCGGAATGCAGATACAGGCATCGAACGCATGGGCAGAGAGCATCGTCTCCACGCTGTCAGCTATCAGCTCGCGACTGGCAAGCGAGAACTTCATCCCCTGGTGAGCCATGGCGATACCATCGCATACGCCGATAAGGTTGAACTCGATGGGCGTTCCTCCGGCCTTGCGGACCTCATCCTTGATGAGCTCGGCCACCTTGTTGAGGTGAACGTGACCGGGAATCACTTCGTTGAATGAATTGCAAATAGCGATAAACGGCTTGCGGATGTCTTCATCCGTCATGCCCGTGGCCCGCATCAGGCTGCGATGCGGGGCACGCTCTCTTCCCAACTTGGTACGATCTGATAACATGGCGCACCTATTGTATCACATTCACTCCCTGTTGGCGAGCAGAAAATTTTGCAGCCACACCCACTGCAGCCTCCTGCGCCGGCTCTTCCGCCGTCAGGTTCTGCGTGAACCTCTGCCCATCCAGTCGTGCAGGGTGTTGCCCCGCCGCTCCAATGATGAACCAGCAATCCCCGGGCATCTCCTGCCCCATCAAGCTCATTTTCTGAAATCTCTTTCATTTCCTTTGCCGTTATTTCTACGCTATAGAGGTCTTTCCCTAATCTCATGCGGGCTGTTCTTTTGGGCATCCATTCTATATCGCTCTCGTTGTATGGCTTCTTCCTGTCGCGATATTTGGCTATAAGCTCTGAGCGTTCCCAAAGTTCATTTACATGGGCGGTCGATGCTGAAAAAGAACCGCATCGGAAAGGATTTGCGACCATCTTCCGCTATGCGAGCAAGCGCTACAGTATCATTCTGCACATGAAGAAGTACAGAAGCCGCCGCCGCATTGATGGGCTGTACAAATATGTGAAGACGGACAAGCAGCCGCCGCTGGGTATCTCATCGGAGGGGGAAAGCTGGATGCCCGGGGATATACCCCTGCGGGTGGTGAGCCGTCATCCCAAAATCACCAAGACAGATGACGGGAGGGTTATTTATGAACTCTGGGTGGAAGAACCATGAATCAGCGCCGCCAGTTCTTGAAGTACCACTCATCATCCGTGAGAGGTGCCGGGTGAGAGGGACTCTTTTCCCGGATACCAGCCTCGTACTTTTCCCGGTCAAGTTGCATTCTGGCCTGCCAGACAGCACCCGAGCGCACCTTTGCCGCAGCAGCAAATTCCTGCGGTGGAGTGTGGAGGGTTTTCTTTCCTGTGGGCTTGCCTTTCACGGCTTTATTCTATCATAGCAATCATCACTCATCAAGTCTGTTATGCTGAAATTAACGGGTCTGTTTCAAATCTGCTGGTAGTAGAAACGTGAGGTCTTGTGCTTTCTTT
>CAYYKC010000021.1:0-25157 GCA_964471605.1 uncultured Akkermansia sp.
TCCTCTGCCGTTTCTTTCTTGCCTGGCTCATTCCACAATTATTGCAGAAGAGCCTCAGCTTTAAGCTTGATACCTCTGTGCTGACCTCCGACAATGCAAGTACTCCGGTTATTTATGTAACCAGTACGAACAATGGAAGTAATGTGGCTTCCTGGGGATTTATAACGGATGCTTCGGGCAGCAATCTGACAGGTTACTGGAATAATTACGGAAACTCCAATGGGGCATACGGCAGTAATAGCATCGGCAATAACACCCTTGTCGCGGGAAAAGATGAAAGCAATAAGGTTATTCTGACAGCCAGCATTACTTCTGCCGGCACCTACATGACCTCAGACACGGGGAAATCTCTGTACGAAGATCCGGGGCTGAAAACAAGCACCGGCACCGTAAGTTCTGCAACCATCAACACCTCTCTGGTTACTGATATTCTGTATAATGTAACGTATGCAGACACGGTTACGGTATCCAACACAGACGGCACATGGTCTCGCGAATACGCAACTACTGCCACCAACAGCTTCCCGACTTCTAAGGTCGACGCCACCATCATTAGCGCTTCTACGCTGGAAATCAGCGGCAACAATGACACGTCATCGTACATCAATCCTGCCAGCGGTCTGGCTGCAAACGGAGGTGATATCATTGTTGGCAACAAGGGGCAGCTGTTCCTGCAGACTTGGAAGACCGACAGTATTAAAAACGGTCTGGATATTGATCTGAGCGATGCAGACATCTTCATCGGCGATGGCAGTAATGATTATGGTGCTTTGCGTCTTGCAGCATGGTCCGGCAACATTGTTCTGGGCGATATTACCCTGATAGAGGATAGTGCCATCTGGAAGGAAACTGCTGCTAACGGCAATACGGTCTCTTTCAACGGAACAGTCAGCGGCGACTATACGCTCACAGTTAAAGCACTGGATGCGACCAGCTTCAATGGGACTGTGGATTTGAGCGGACTCAAGACCACCGGGGCTACTACGGCTTCCTTTGGTTCAAAAGCCGTTGCGACTATCGATGCGCTGACAACACAAGCAGCCACATCCCTTACTGCCGAGGATGGCGCTTCCGTGACATTTGTAAATGTTACCCTCGAAAACAATTCTCGCCTGACTGTGACAGGTGATATGGAGGTCACTAAGCAAATTTTGAGTAACAGCACCGGTGCCGGGCTGACGGTGAATGCGGAGTCTACGTTGACAGCCAAAAAGGTGAAAAACTCCTGGGGTATCGATATGCAAGTCGACGGTTTGCTGGAAATCGGCGAGGGAGGTCTTCAGATGACTTCCGGCCATGCTGATACAGTCAAGGGTAGCGGTATCATTTCCACCTCCGTTCTGGGTGTTGGCAATACCGGTACTTATACGTTCGAAGGTGGCATTCGTCTGGAAATCGGCGCAGGTGGTATCAGGCAGACCACCGAAAATGGCTATGCTACTGAAACAACCATCCTGAAGGATGTCACCATTGCCGCCACGGAAAGCTGGACTAACGACGTCACCAAGGATCTCAAGCTGGCGAGCGAGAGCGGTACGACCTTTGAGATTGCAGATACCAAGACTGTTGCCATCTCCGGTACTTTGTCCGACTATAGCGTCACCAGCGCCGATGAGGACACTGCAACGGTCTATAAGGGTAAGCTTGTGAAAGATGGCGAGGGTACGCTGACATTGAAAGGCTCCAACACCTATACCGGCGGCACGGAGGTGAAGGCCGGTAAGCTGGTGGCCGCCACAGGTGCAGCTCTGGGCAAGGTCGGCACCACGACCATTTCCGGTGGTTCTCTGGAAATTCAGGCTGCCAAGGCTACGATTACCAAGAGCGCCGAGGGCACTAATGCTACTATTACCTATTTCCCCGGTGCAGATGGTAACACCGGCGAAGCCTACGGCATCGGCAACTCCGGCTACCAGGTGGAGAATGCCAAAGTGGAGCTTGCAGCTGACAGCGCCACGACCATCAGTAACCGCCTTATTGGTGTGGAACTCGTGAACAACGGTACCGGTGAGATAACCGCCGGAAACGAGTACAACGACTTCACTTCCATCAACGCAGCAAGTGGCAATATCACCCTCAAGGGGCTTGCCGCAGAAGCCAGCACGGGTAACGTGGACACCGTTGACAATCTCTCCATTGGTGAGAATCGCACGCTGTCCGTGTACTCTAACTGGACCGGTACGCTGACCGAGGCGACGGTTAAGGTTACCGGAAGTGCAAACTTTGCCTCCGGCGCCATTATGAACGGCAACCTGGTATTGGGCAATGGTGCCACGGTGACGATGGCCGATGCCCTGACCATGGGCAGCACCTTGACGCTGGGAACGGGAATGGAGCTGGACGGAGCCTTGCTTACCTCCGTTACCGGTCTGACCGAAGGCAACACGGTTGACCTGTTCACGGGTGTGGATGGCCTGACGCTGGGCAGCACGAGCTACGATGCCGACACTTCTCTTGAGCTTGGCACGGAGACGCTCAGCTCCTACTTCGGCAATGTTACCAACCCGGACATCTACCTCGGTTACAATGCTGATACAAATGTGGTATATGCCGGTGTGATGCAGACCCCGGTGACACCCGCCGTACCGGAGCCGACCACGGCAACGCTGAGCCTGCTGGCGCTGGCTGCACTGGCCTCCCGCCGCCGCCGCAAGTAAGGCAAACGGTTTATTCCGACAACTTCAGCGCTGCCACCCTCACCGGTGGCAGCGTTTTTGCGTTTGGCGACATGAAGAGATTCGGGATGAAAAAAAATTGCAAGAAGGAGACTCATGAAGCCTTCCCCCCTGCCCCCGGTCTTTAACCAACGTCCGAAAAAAAAGGGGCGAGGCTCTGAACGCCTCTCCCCTGTCGTATAAAAAATGCTGTGGTGTTACACCTTACATCTCTTCCTCGGACTCGCAGTCATCCTCGGGCTCGCAATAGCCGGACTCCTCTTCCATGGCAGATGCCATCTGAAGCCCCATCTTGTCTGCACCGAGGCCGATGGCAATCTTGGTCAGGTTTGCCACGATATCGATAAGCTTGATTTTGGAGGCGTAGGGAAGCAGCACTGCAGCAGAGGCAGGATTCTCCCCGGAAAGAATGGGAGCCAGCGTTGCGGCGGTCTTGCTCTGTTCGAGGGACTGAGAGGCTTCCATCAGGGCAACCAGCTCCGGGGACTGCGCAATGGATCCGATAATCATCATGCGCTGTTCATCGGTGAGGGGCTCGAGCTTGGCGAGAATATCAGGGGTTACTTTGGCAAGCAAGGCATCCAGCTCATCAACGAGGGTGACAAGTTCTTTGTCCTTGGAGGCGGAAACGAGGGTGGTCAGCTCAGAGAGGGCACCCTTCAGGGCATCCTGAGCGGCAACATCATCGGAGGCATAGGAGCTCATGCACACCACGGGAGCAAGAGCCAGCGCCATGCAGGCGTATTTATTCATGGTACTAATCAGTAGGTATATCTGTTTAAGGGTGGATAGCTGAGCGACATCGGCGCCGATGCCCTATCCGATATTCACAGTATAGAAAACAACCCGCCCGGTGTACAGATTTTTTTGCCGCTACAGACAGAAAAAAATTGCCCGACAAAGAGCAAAAAGGGCAACAAAGCCCCCCCTTCCCTGAACAGTCCCGGCGGGAATCGAACCCACATCTGCCCTTTAGGAGAGGGCCGTTCTATCCATTGAACTACGGGACCGGATGAAAAAGATTATGAGAATGCAGCGCGGACGCGTTCGAGCTGCGCCGGGGTGAGGATGGGGGAGAGCTCGGAAAGCATGCGGGCGAAGTATTCCGGGCGAGTCCAGCCATGAAGGGGCTGCACATCCGGCTTCGCAAAGGCCCAAGTGGGTACGGGCATGACCACATCCAGGACGTATGGTGCGGCTGCACCCATGCGGCAAAGGGCAGCAGTCGCCTGCTCTGCAAGGCCGGGGTACAGGCTCAGCAGGATGAGCACCCAGGTGCATGCCGGGCGATTGGCGGCGAGGGTCAGTTCCTCCAGCATATCCGCCAGGCGTTCCTCACTCAACAGCTCCAGCGGTTTGAGAAGAGGAAGCACGCGCATATCCGCCATGCTGAGAACGGCTTCCAACAGTGTGATGGGGGCATCCTCGTTGCTGCGCAGCTGCTCCACCAGACATTGCACACCGGCGAGTTTTTCCTCCGGGCCGGGCTGTGCCAGGGTGGCTATGCACAGGGCTGCTTTGCGGCTGAGGGCGGCATCGGGTTCCTCCGTGGCATAGGGCAGCAGGGCTTTCCAGCCCTCTCCCTTGCGCCCGCTGATGAAGCGGGTAAACTGCGCCAGGCTCGCCTTGCGGGCAGCAGGGGTGGTCTTATCGGCAAAGATGCGGTAGATGTCCAGGTTCTCTTTCTGCTTTTCCTCGTCGTTGCTGGCCATCAGGGCACAGGCCATCATGGCCAGCGGCCACTGGTCGGCACCGATTTCATGCACACGCACGGGATCGTGCGCCATGGCGGCGAGTCGCTCCAACTCGGAAAGGCTGGAGAAGTTGTCCTGAAAGATACCCATAATGCGGAAAGAGTAGTATTACAGAGCGGGTGTCACCGGGCCAAGGGGCCCCTCACCGGGCTGTGCCGGAGTTGTCAGGCCGAAGGGATCAGCCGCCGGCGTGGTTGACGGAGCGGCAGCGGGGTCATCACCGAAAGGATTGGGAGCATCCTGCGCCGGGGTGTTGATGGGGGCAACGGGACGAGGAGCATCCACATCCAACAGGAGGAGACGCATCTCTACCGTCTTGGCAGACACGAGGGCGCTTGTCTCGCACTTGGTGCGAGCCTGCTCGTAGTAACCGCGGGCAGCCTGCTTGTCACCACCGGCAGCAGCCAGGTCACCCAGCGTCACATATCCGAGCGCCGTGTAGGGGGTATCGCCCATCTGCACAAGCTTCTGCCAAGCGGCGGAGGATTCCTTTTCCTTACCCTCCTGCATGAGGTGGGAGGCAATGGCCACCTGTGCCCGGGCAGCAATCAGAGGATTAGATGAGCTGTCGGCCAGCTGCTGAAGCAAGGCCAACGCTTCGTCTTTCTTCTCCCCACCCAGCTGAGAAAGCGCGCGCAGCAGTTCTGCCGTGGCGGCGGAGGGGGTGCCGACATAATCCTCCGACAGGGATTTGAGAGCAGCTGCATCATAGGCAGAGGGAGCAGCCACAGCACCGGGCTCCGTTGCCTTGAACACCTGCATGGCGCAGGCGGAGGCCTCGTTGCGATGATCGTTGCGGTGAGAGAAATAGGCTATGATGCAGGCCGCGGCCACGCTCAGACCGATACCGCCCCACATCAATTTCTTGTAATGAGCGTTCAGGAAAATCTCGTGCTTGGAGGGTCCGATTTCAATCTCGCCGATGGCCTTAATCTCCTCGGGAGAAAGGGGGCGGATATCGTCATCGTTTCTGGTTTTGTCGTCCATGGTTCAGGATCTGTATATATCGTTGAGCATGTGGATGCGATCCACGTCGAAATAGTTGTTGATACCGAGATTACGGTAAATCTTCAGCGTTGCCTGCGAGCGGTTGAGGGTATAGAAGTGAATACCGTCCACATCCGCATCCAGCAGTTCGCTGCACTGGTTGCTGGCGTAGTTGATACCGATGCGTTCGATGGATTGCTTATCGCCACCGGCGCGAAGCATCGCCTTGAGCAGACGAGCGGGGAAATTTGTCCCTGCCGACAGCTCTGCCATGCGGTTCATGCCGGAAATGGTAGTCACGGGCATGATGCCGGCAATAATCGGCACATCTATACCCATGAGGCGGCATCTGTCCCGATAATCAAAGAAAGCGTGGTTATCGAAGAAGAGCTGCGTGCAGATGTAGTCCGCGCCCTCGTCCAGCTTGGCTTTCAGGTAATCCATCTCCTTGATGCGGTTGCGCGAATCGGGATGCCCCTCCGTAAATCCGGCCACGCCGATGGTCAGCCGGAAGGGGAAGCGCTGGCGCTCCTCCCAGGCGCGGATGAAGCGAACCAACTCTGCCGCGTGGTGGAAGGCCTCGCGGGTCAACGCGGCGGGAGCATTGCGGGGGGGATCGCCGCGCAGCGCCATGATGGCACGAGCCCCGGCATTGATATATCCATGAAGGATTACCTCCAGCTCCTCCTCCGTATGCCCCACGCAAGTGAGGTGCGGCACGGTGGGGATACCGCGGTTCTGCAAATCGGTCACCACTTCACGCGTGAGTCGGCGGGAGCCGCCCCCTGCCCCGTAGGTAACGCTCACAAAGCTGGGGCGGAAGTCTTGAAGTTCAAGAATGGTATTGGTAAGCGCCTGTGCGCCTTCCTGCGTTTTGGGCGGGAAGAACTCAAACGAGAAGCTCGGAACATGCCCGAACAAAGCTTTGGAAGAATCGGAACTCATGATTAACTCGAAAAAGGATTATCACTCGATGGGAGTGAGTGCCGCGTCCACCTCCGGGAGCTGATTATCCGGTGTCTGCTGGGGTGTCGGTTGCTGCTCCGGGTTGCCGAAGTTGCCTACATCCTGCTGGCGCAGCTGTTTACTGTTCTCAAAGGGAGAAATAATCACTTCATCACCTTCGCGCGGGGTCGGAATTTCCATCTGAGGCATGGAGGCGCCGAAATCTGCCTGCTTAACGGTGGCACTGAACTGACCGGACTCCGGGTCACTGCCGTCAACCACGGCTTCGCAGATGAGCTTTCCCTCGCGGCGGACAGCCACTTCCAGCCCCTCGGTAATGGGGGTATCGGCCTGCGGCTGGAAGAGAATGACATTCCACTCCGCATCAAAACCTTTCACCTGTCCCAGCACGATGGGCTGATTCTCCTCCTCACGGGCGGCCTGAACGGCGGCCTGAGCTTCGCGCTCTTCCTGTTTACGCTTGGCAGACGCGATAACGCTGATTTCCTCGGCCTCGTTGATGGTCTGTTCGCGCTGGCGTTCGCTCTCCTCAGCAGCTTCGCGGGCATCTTTCACCTCCTGTGTATCGGTTTCGGGAGCCAACTGCTCCATGCGGAGGCGATGGTCGTATTCGCGCTGCTCATATTCCTTGCTTTTCAACGTGGTTTGGTAGACATTGTAACGCTCCTGCTGTTGCGGCAGCAATACGGTCACGGCATAGAACATCAGCCCCACCGTCAGGCAGAAAAGCACCAGAATTGTCACACGAAAACCGTTCATGTGCGCAAGTATAGCAAAAACGATGGGGCATTCAAGAAAAGAATCTGTCACAAAAGCGGTAGTTTTTGGCCTACAGCCTCGTTTTGCTCTTGCAAATTATCGAGTCCGCTTATATAACACCTGTATAGATATGATGAACCTGCCGAATATCCTCACTCTCTGCCGCATTGCTCTGGTCATACTCTATACTGCCGTACTGGCGGTGGATGGGCTGCCGCATGAGGGTGTGAATGCGGTAACTGGCGGCTGGTTCAGCCCGATTTCCGTCACCGCCTGCGTTGCCCTCTGGGCCTTTGTTGTGGCCGCCATCACCGATTTTCTGGACGGCTACCTGGCTCGCAAATACAATCTGGTGACGGACTTCGGTAAGCTGATGGATCCGCTGGCAGACAAGATTCTGGTCTGCTCCGCGTTCATCTATCTGACCTATGTGGACATGTGCCCGTTCTGGGTCACCATCATCATCATTTTCCGTGAGTTCCTGGTGACCGGGCTGCGACAACTGGCCGTCACCAAAGGGTGCGTCATTGCCGCCGATTGGTGCGGCAAATGGAAAACCGGGGCTCAGCTCGGTTTCTGCATCGCCTGCATGGTTCCGCTGGCCTACGGCGGCAACCTGCCGGAGCCGCTCCGCACGCTGAGCATAGGGCTCGGCGGCGAACTGACTCGCGGCATATTCCTGTGGCTGAGCGTCCTGCTGACCGCCGGCAGCGGCATCAACTATTGCATTCAGGGGCGCAGATTTCTCTCCTGATAGCGGGTCTTTTCCATCCGATTCAACGAAACGGGCGGCATCCGGAAAAGATGCCGCCCGCTCTGTTTGTTGAAAAGAGCAGCTGATTATTTGCTGTGGATATTCAGCATCTGGGCATAGGTGGGAACCGGCCAGAGGTCGGCATCCACGATGGCTTCCAGAGCATCCACGGTCATGCGGGCGGCTTCCATGGCGGCACACATGTCTGCTGGCTTGCCGGAGGCGATGGCCGTCTCCAGCGCAGCAACCTTGTCCGGTAGCTCATCATAGAGCACACCCACGGATTCAGCCTTGGCAATGGCTGCCTTGAGGCCGACCTTGATTCCCGCCGCCATGATAGCGGCAATCGTACCGCAAATCTGGGTCATCTGTGCAGCGACAGCCGGCAGGTAAATGGTCTGGAGCATATTCAGGCAGGTCTTGGCCTCGATGTCGATAATCTTCTCGTAATTCTCCACCTGGATTTCCTTGCGTGCCAGCAACTCTGCACGGGAGAGCACGCCGTACTTCTCCATGAGCTCCAGCGCGGCGGGGGAGGAAAGCACCTCCAGAGCCTCCGGGGTGCTCTTGATGTTGGGCAGGCCGCGGCGGGCGGCTTCTTCCACCCACTCCTCGGAATAGCCGTTTCCGTTGAAGATAACGCGGTCGTGGCGGGTGACGATGTCCTTGAGCAGCGCGGAAACAACGGAGTTGAACTCCGGCTTGCCGGCGTATGGCTCCAGATAGGTGGCCACTTCATCAAGGGTTTCGGCCATCATGGTGTTGAGCACCGCCATGGGCCATGCACAGGTCTGGGAGGAGCCGACGGCGCGGAACTCAAACTTGTTGCCGGTGAAGGCAAAGGGCGAGGTTCGGTTGCGGTCGGTGGTGTCCTTCGGCAGCTCCGGCAGGATATCCACCCCCAGCTCCATCATGGTCTTGCTGCAGGAGCTCTTGGCTCCGCCGTGCTTAATCTGGTCGATGATATTGGTGAGGTCATCCCCCAGGAAGATGGAGATAATGGCAGGCGGAGCTTCCTGTGCACCGAGGCGGTGGTCATTACCGGCCTTGGCGGTAGAGGCGCGCAGCAGGGCAGCATGGCGATCCACTGCCTGAATGACGCAGGCCAGGAAAGTGAGGAAGAGGATATTGCTGTGCGGGGTCTTGCCCGGGCTGAACAGGGAACCGAGCTCCGGGGTGGAGAGCGACCAGTTGTTGTGCTTGCCGGAGCCGTTCACGCAGGCATAGGGCTTCTCATGCAGCAGGCAGACCAGATTGTACTTGAGCGCCTGGCGCTGCAGGATGTCCATAATCATGACGTTATGGTCAACCGCCACGTTGTTGGGCTCGAAGAGCGGTGCCAGCTCAAACTGACCGGGAGCCACCTCGTTGTGACGGGTCTTGGCCGGCACACCCAGCACCCACAGGGCATGGTCGACGGAGTTCATGAACTCCAGCACACGTTCCTTGATGGAGCCGAAATAGTGATCCTCCATCTGCTGATGCTTGGGCGGCAGACAACCGAAGAGCGTACGCCCGGTCTCGATGAGATCCATGCGCTGCTGGTACAAATCGCGGTCCACGAGGAAGTACTCCTGCTCTGCCCCCAGATTCACGTCCACATAGCTGGGGTACACGCCGAAGCAGTTCAGCAGGCGGGTTGCCTGACGGCTCACAGCCGCCATGGAGCGCAGCAGCGGCGTCTTCTTGTCCAGAGCCTCCCCCGTGTAGGAACAGAACACCGTAGGAATACACAGAGTCGCCGTGTTGGCCGTGCGCTTGATGAAGGCAGGACTGGTGGGATCCCACGCCGTGTAGCCGCGGGCCTCAAAGGTGGCACGAATGCCGCCGGAGGGGAAAGAGGAGGCATCCGGCTCTGCCTGAATGAGATTCTTGCCGGTAAACTCACAAATCATCCCCCCCTTGCCATCCGGCTCCACAAAGGAATCGTGCTTCTCTGCCGTGGCATCCGTGAGCGGATGGAACCAGTGGGTGTAATGGGTAGCACCCTTGGAAAGCGCCCATTGCTTCATCGCCTGCGCCACCTCATCCGCAATGCTGGTATCGAGCTTGCCGCCCTTGCGAACGGTAAGCATCATCTTCTTGAATGCGCTCTTGGAGAGATATTTCTCCATGGCCTTGACACCGAAGGTATCGCTGCCATACAGGGCCTCGAGAGCCTCTACTGAGTCGGTAATGGTTCGTGTTTCCATTGCGTGATATCTGAGAGATGGTATACGATGCAGCAAGGCGTTATCATACACCCTGCGCGGGTATTATATCTGATTTTTCACCACATAGCAAACCTCTTTTCGCGTCCGAATCGCTATTTTTGAGGTATTTTTCACTGATTGGGCAGATAATCCCCCGCAAAGCAAAAACGGATTGACAGCGCTGAGAGAACTTGTTACCCTGACAGCATGACCATGACCAACCGTATATTCACCGTACTGAGTGCAGCAGCCGTTCTGATGGCCGGCGTTGCCGGGGCACAGGATTCCGTTCCCGCAGCCAAGATTACCCCGGCAGAGAAAGCACCTGCACTGACCGCGATGCAGCAGGCCTTTGAGGGCGTCAACTGGGCCACCGACAAAAAGCCCAACCTGCGGGCCAAGTACTACATCTACCTGATTTCCGCCAGCTGGTGCGGCCCCTGCCAGCGTCTGATGCCCCAGATTGTGGAAGCCTACAAGACCGACATGAAAGAAGGCAAGCTGGTAGAGGTGATTCTCACCGCCTGCGAGCAGAGCATGGCCGGTGTACCGGCCTACCTCGCCAAGTATAATACAGGTTTCCCCGGCATTCACATTTCCGCTCCGGATGTTGCGAAGTTTGTCGGGTTCGACAGGAATGACATGAGAAAAGGTATTCCTTTCGTGGTTATCTGCGACAACAACGGCAATGTACTGGACAAGGGGCACGGCGCTTTCGGCTCCTGGAAAGAAACCATCAAAAAAGACCTTGAGGCTAAAAAGGCCGCTAAAAAATAAGGGTTAAGAAAGAGTCTCTCTCATTATCCCCGCGACTCATTGTCACGGGGATTTTTCGTTATCGCATCAACGCCGAACTCTCAGAGATGATGCACCCTCGTCTGCCCGATCGGATTTTCGCCCGCAAAAAACCGCAGAGCAAGCTGAAATAAGCTTTTCATGCTCAGGACTTGCACAATTTTTTCTCGCCAATCGGCAAAAAAAGTGATAGTATACTCTCGAAACAGGAATGAACCTGTCAGCATTCATTAGATTATGAACGACTTGACCAAACCTTTCAAGCGACTGCCTGTGGCACTCATCGGCACGGGGTCCTACGTTCCGGAGCGCCGTCTCACGAACTCCGATCTGGAGAAGATGGTAGACACCTCCAACGAGTGGATTGTAGCCCGAACGGGTATTGAGGAACGCCGTATTGCCGCACCGGATGAAAAAACGAGTGACATGGCCACGAAGGCGGCACTGCGCGCTATGGAGGCAGCCGGAGTCAGCCCGGAGGAGATTGACCTCATCATTGTCGGCACGGTAACGCCGGACACCTTTACCCCCTCCACCGCCTGCTATGTGCAGGCCAACATCGGCGCCAAGAATGCCGCAGCATTCGACATTTCTGCGGCTTGCTCCAGTTTCCTCTTTGCACTCAAGACAGCGGTGCAGTACATAGGCTGCGGCCAGGCAAAGACAGCCCTCATTATCTCCAGCGAGAAGCTCAGCCACATTGTGAACTGGGAGGATCGCGCCACCTGCGTGCTCTTCGGCGACGGCGCCGGCGCTGCCGTGCTTCGCACCGGCACGGGCATTGAGGGCGATAGTGCCATTCTGGCCTCCGACATCGGTGCCGACGGTACGCTGACAGACCTCCTGATGGTGCCGGGCGGCGGTTCTGCCATTCCGACCACGGAGGACAATATACACGAGAAGCTCTACACGCTGGCCATGCGCGGCAATGAGGTATTCCGCCACGCCGTGGCTCACATGAAGGACTCCGCCCTTTCCCTGATTCACCGCACGGGCATTAAACCGGAGGACGTAAGTCTGGTGATTCCGCACCAGGCCAACCTGCGCATCATCAACGCCGTGGCAGAGCGTCTGGGCATCCCGGTGGAGCGTGTCTTCATCAACCTGCAGAAGTACGGCAACACCTCCGGCGCAGCCTGCGCCATTGCGCTGGATGAGGCCATCCGCAGCGGCAAGGCAAAGAAAGGTGACATCGTGCTGATGGTCACGTTCGGTGCCGGTCTTACCTGGAGCTCTGCCGCCATCCGCCTGTAAGGACAGCTATGTAACCCCTCTTTCACACACCGCAGCTTGAGCCACAGCGCCGCTGCGGTGTTTTTAAGCTCACAGAAACTCAAACCAAAATCCCATGGAAGCATACAGCATCAAGAATCCGTTCCCATCCACCGTGGTGGATGTCCGTCCCGTCACCAAACCCGGCAGCGCCAAGGAAACCATCCATGTAGACTATTGTCTGGAGGGTTCCGGGCTCACCTACACCACAGGTGATGCCTTGGGTGTCATTCCCAACAACGACCCGGAGCTGGTGGATGCTCTCATCTCAGCCGTCGGTCTGGACGCTGCGGCGGAAGTCCCCCTGCCCGATGGCGGCACGGCCACCCTGCGTGATGCCCTCATCACAACCTATGACATCACGAACCTGAAGAAAGGCAACCTGACAAAGTGGAACGCCGTGGCCAACAGCGAGAAACTGGCCGCCATTCTGGCGGACAAGGACGCCCTCAAAGATTACATCTGGGGGCGCGACCTGCTGGATGTTGCCACCGATGCAGAAATGAAGGCCACGTTCCCGGATGCCGCCGCCTTTGTCGGTATCCTCGGCAAGATGAATGCCCGCCTGTACTCCATCGCCAGCAGTCCGGATGCCGTCCCCGGCCAGGTTTCCCTGTGCGTGGGCGCCGTGCGCTACACGAGCAACGGCCGCGACCGCAAGGGCGTGTGCTCCACCTTCATGGCTGACCGACTGAAAGCCGGCGACAAGGTGAAGGTATTCGTGCACAGCAACAAGAATTTCCGCCTGCCGGAAGACGGCAACACGCCCATCATCATGGTGGGTCCCGGCACCGGTATCGCCCCGTTCCGCGCGTTCTGGCAGCAGCGCGTGGCCGACAACGCCGCCGGCCCGATGTGGCTCTTCTTCGGCAACCCCTACAAGGCCACGGACGGCTGCTACGAGGACGAAATCGCCCAGCTGGTGGAGAGCGGCAAGCTGAAGCTCTCCGTTGCATGGAGTCGCGACCAGGCCTACAAGATTTATGTGCAGAACCTCATGGAAGAAGCCGGTGAGGAAGTCTGGCAGTGGCTGGAAAAGGGCGCGGCTTTTTACATGTGCGGCGATGCCAACCGCATGGCCAAGGACGTGGAAAAAGCGCTGCTGGCCATCATTGCCAAGTACGGCAAGCGCTCCGAAGAGGAAGCCGCCGCTTATCTGGCCGACATGAAGGCCGCCAAGCGCTACCAGAAGGACGTGTACTAATCATCACCTTCCCCAAAACAACGGAGAAGCCCCCGCAGTTATCGCTGCGGGGGCTTCTCTCATTCAGAAAAGCAACGCTTAATTCCAGAGGAAAGATTTGCGGGTATCACGGGGGGTTGTCTCATCACCGCAATACACATCCATCCTCCAGCTGAGCACATCTCCGTCTGCAGCATGTGCATTCACCGGCACCCGGACAGTACCATGCAGCAGCGACTCCGGCACACGATAGCGCACTTTTGTCGGAGTCACACCAAGCGGGACAGCCGTATCCTGAGCCATCTCTACCGCAGAGCCCTGGGTCTTTGCCTTGACAAACTGGAAATTGACCTTACGATACCCGGATGAACGCCGTGGCTGAGTATACTCCACGGTGCAACTCCTCAACTCAGAGGCGGAGCCGGCCTGCGTATACTGCATGACAATTTTCACCGATTTTTCCGGTTCGGCATCATACCAGCTCAGGAAATAGTAATCACCCACACGTGCACGGCGAGCCTTGTTGGAATGAGCCCCATGGAACACATACTGGTAATTCGCCCGCAGCGGACTTACCTCCCAGTCGCTCATGCTGTACAAGGTCGTGTCTTTCACCGGCAAATCAGCCACCTCGGTAATACGCACCGTCTGGGTACAGGCAGACAGGAGGGCAACGCTACACAACACAGGTAAGAGCACGCGAAATCTCATGCTTATATTCAATACCAAGAGACGGCTTTTGTCAACTCCAATTCTAACGCAAAAGTGCGCTTTATGCTTGCAGAACAGCCGCAAAAGAGCTATAACACCTGCATGCCCGTTCCGCAGAACACCATCGCCATTGTTTTTGATTTTGATAAAACACTCTCCCCGCACAACATGCAGGAAGACACCATCTTCCCCGAATTCGGTATTGATGCCGAGTTGTTCTGGAAATGCTGCAATAATCGCAGCCGGGATGAGGACTGGGATGGCGAGCTCAGCTACATGAAACAGCTTCTGGATGAGCTGAGTATCGATGGTGTGAGCAATGAGCAGTTGCGGGAACTCGGTAAAAAACTCACTTTCTACCGAGGAATCCCCGAATTCTTTGCCGACTTCCAGAATCGTGCCCTCACCCGCGAACACCTCTATGCAGGGGTCAAAGTGGAGTTCTACATCATCTCCAGCGGCATCAAAAGCATCATTGACGGCTCCGTCATTCGCCCTTACATGCGCGAGGTATTTGCCTGTGAGTTCAGCGAACGCAACGGATGCATCGACTTCCCCAAGCGTGTCATCTCGCACACAACAAAAACGCAGTATCTTTTCCGTATCAACAAGGGGATGCTCAAATATACAGAGGATGTGAATGATCACATGGACAGCGATTTACGCCCCATCCCCTTTGAGCACATGATTTACATCGGCGATGGTCCAACGGATGTCCCCTGCTTCACCATCATGCGGCAACAGGGCGGCATCAGCATTGCCGTTTACGATCCGGACGACAGCTCACGCGCCAGTTTCTGCAAGTGCTATTCGCTCAAAGCGACCCAGAATCGTGTCGATTTCTTTGCCCCGGCAGACTTTACCCCGGGCAGTCACCTTTCCAACATCCTGGAGGAGACGGTGCGAAACATGGCCGACAGCATCCTGCACATCCAGCGCAACGGCTGATGCACCCCGCATAACACGCCAAATATCCCCCCAGCGCAGCCATCAGGAACAGGATGAGGTTTGCCCTGCTCCGTAAGGCCGCAGCTACTCAGCTCCTGCGAGTCCAACTGTCGGCAACCGCATACTGACACCCGGCAGGAAATGCAAACACCCCTCCGGAGCCTGTATTATCTGACAAACAGGCGCTTCCATCATCAGGCTCGGAAGGGGGGACACCTCAACTGAGGTCCTTCTCCACCATAGCATAGGCATTGTGATTGTGGATGGACTCGAAGTTTTCCGCCTCCACACGATACCAGCTGAACGCATTGTAACGCTCCGTTGCCACCGCCACATTGCGAACTAAATCCTCCACAAAGACAGGGTGCTCGTATGCCTTATCCGTCACATACTTCTCATCCGGGCGTTTCAACAGGCTGTATAACTGGCAACTGGCGCAGTTCTCAATCAAATCGATGAGGTCTTCAATCCAGACAGCCGCGCCGGAAAAACGCACGGAGTATGTGACTATCCCCCTCTGGTTATGAGCACTCTTGTCGCTCATGGCCTTGGAGCACGGGCAAAGCGTGGTCACCGGCACTTTCAGCGTCAGCGTAAAAGTGCTGCGCGCGCCACGTTCGGCATCGATTTCGAAGCGGACATCATAATCCATCATCCCCTCCATCCCGGAAACGGGGGCTTTTTTCAACCGGAAGAAGGGGAACTCTATCTCCACACGCGCGCGCTGGGCATCCAGCTTGCGCAGCAGACGGTCCGGCAGCCGCACAGCAGTATGCACATCCAGATAGCGTTTGTGCTCGTGAAGAGCCTCTACAAATCGGCTCATGTGAGTGCCCTTGTACTCCTTGGGCAAATCCACCATAAGAGCCACACGCGCGACCGTAGACTGCGTGCGGCGTTCTTTATCACTCACGATGATGGGAAAACGCACATCACGCACGCCCACACGGTCAATGGAAATCTCGCGCGTATCGCGCTCATTCTGCATATCCTTCAACTCTTTCATCGTAAGTCGCTTAGTTAAAAAAATCATTCAATCAGAGAAAAGCCGAAGGGAGCTTGCAGGCCGAAGCGCACAAGCCCCCTCAATCAACGGACAATCTGCCGTCGAGAACTCCGCTGAAGAGTTATCGGCTCAGGGGAGCAGATTCACGGCGCGGGCGCGGCGAATCTCGCGAGTAATCTTGCGGTGCATCTTGGCAGAAACACCTGTCACTCGGCGGGGAAGAATCTTGCCCGTCTCAGACGTGAACTTGGAAAGGAATTCGGGGTTGCACATATCCACGGCACCGGCGGGGATGTCGATACGACGACGGGGCATCGTCTTGTTGCAGGTGCGGAAACGGATACGGCGCTCAACGCTCTTGAATTCAGTCATCATAGCTTGTATAAGTGCTTTATGGTTGATTTAGCGCATTTCGCGATGCAGCGTGCGGCGCTTCAGGTAGGGGTTAAACTTAACCTTCTCCAGACGACCGGGGGTACGCTGACTCTTCTTATTACGGGTGGTCACATAGCGAGAGGGGGTCTTACCCTCTGCCTTGGCTTCCGTGCATTCCAGGATGATGATATCTCTAGGCATAATTGCGAATTGTTGACTTGCGGGCGCCTATAATACACTATTCTTCGTTATCGTCAAGCGAAATCGCATTTTCCATGTCATTTTGTAGGTCAGCATACCCGACACGGTCCTGTTTTTTGGCACGATAGTTGGCATACGAGCCGTATTTTTTCTCGTACTCCTCCTGGCATTTCACCGTCAGGCGGCAGAAGGGTCGCACCTCCAGACGTTTCTTGGGGATGGGGTCGAGCGAGATTTCGCAGATGCCGTACGTCCCGCGGCGGATGCGCTCCAGAGCGGCATCAATTTCAAAGAGCTGCTCGCGGTCCTTATCCAGCAGGCGGATGGTCAAATCGCGCACCTCTGCCTCACTCCCGGCATCGCCGATGTGCTGACCGGAGGAAGAAGAGACATTGGAGGCACCGCTGCGCAGGTGGTCGCGCGTCACATTCTGCATATTGGGCACCAGCTCATCATGCAGGCGAAGCAGAGCAGCCTTCTGCTGCTCCAGGAAAGCGGGCCATTCCGGGTCTGCTTTCAGCAGTGCCAGCGTTTCCTTGAGCTTCTTTACACGCGCTTTCTCCTCTGCGGTGAGCTGCTCGCGCACTGGGGCTACCTTGCGGACGGATGCAGCCTCTGCCGGCTTTTTGGTTTTAGGAGCCGCTTTGGTCGATTTCGCAGCGGTGCTTTTCTTTTCTGTGGTTGTTTTTTTCGGCGTTGCCATAATCGTTGATGGTGCAGAATGTCAGTGGAAAATCGCTGCTTTGCATGCACAGCGAAATACCTTGTCTGCTACTATCACAGCATCCGACAAATTTCAAGAAAAAAGCGTCGAATTTTGTTTCTTTGCACCGTTTTTTCTGTCACCGGAGAACAACTTATTCAAACAGCCCCGGATAGGACTTCTTCGCCAGAGCCTTGGAGAGCGCTCGTATCGTGTAGCTGTCCTCGGCCTGAAGCGCCTCATCGGCCATGGCGCGGCACTCCTCATAGTTCAGATGGCGGATGGCAAAACGCACCAGAGGCAATAGGTGCGTCCCCACGGAAAGCTCCGTAGCCCCCAGTCCCACCAGCAAGGGCAGCAGCTTGATATCCGCCCCCATCTCACCACAGATAGCGGTGGGAATGCCGGCATTGATGGTCTGGCGCATGAGGCGAATCACCCCGGGATGCGTGGAGCGGAACATGCTTGCCACGCGATAGTTCACGCGGTCAACGGCAATGGTGTACTGCGTCAGGTCGTTGGTACCGATGGAGAAGAAATCCACATAGCGAGCCAGCACATCCGACATCATGGCTGCGCTGGGCACCTCTATCATGATACCCACACGCATATTCTCATCAAACGGGAGGTTACGGGCGCGCAGCTCTGCGCGGCATTCCTCCAGCAGCTCGTGCACTTCCCTCACCTCCGTGAGGCCAGACACCATGGGGAACATGACCCCCACCTTGCCGTGAGCAGAGGCGCGGAGAATGGCGCGCAGCTGCTCCTTGAAAATCTCCGGGCGACTGAGCGACACGCGTATGCCGCGCCATCCCAGGAAAGGATTATCCTCCTTTTCCTCCAACACCTCGAACGGCAACTTATCGCCACCGGAATCCAGCGTGCGGAAAATCACCTCGTGCGGGGCACAGCTCTCGACCAGAGCGCGGTAATGCTCATACTGCATTTCCTCATCCGGTATCCTGTCCCCCCCCAGCAGGAAGAACTCCGTGCGGAACAGGCCGACTCCCTCCGCGCCGGAGCGGCGGATGGCATCGTACTCATGCGCGAACTCCACGTTGGCCGCCAGACGGATGTGGCGACCGTCGAGCGTTTCCGACGGCAAATCGCGCATGTCCACCAGCGCCTGATAGGCCTTGTCCTTCTCCTGCCGCAGCGCGCGGTAATAGTCGCGGGTTTCCGGAGTGGGATTGAGGATGAGTTCGCCGTTGTAGCCATCCAGAATCACCTGCTGTCCCGCGCGGGAATCCATCACCAGGCGCGGCACCGCCACCACAGCGGGCAGCCCCAGAGAGCGGGCCAGAATGGCGGTGTGCGACACCGCAGAGCCCGTCTCCGTCACGAATCCCAGCACCTTGTTGGGGTCTAAATCAGCCGTATCGCTGGGGGTCAGGTCATAAGCAGCCAGCACGCAGGGGCAGTGCTCGCAAAGCGTCCGTGCACCGGGCTTTTCCTCTGCCGAACGCATGTTCTTGAGCACCCGCTGCAGCACGTCCGCAATATCCACCACACGCGAACGCAGGTAGGGGTCATCCACGCGGCGCATGACCTCCATGAAGTTCTGCACCACCGCATAGTACACCGCATCGATATTCTGCATGCGGGAGGGGAACTCCTTGCGGAGCTTGCTCATGATGGTGCGATCGCGCAGGAAAAGAAGATGTGCATCAAAAATAGCAGCTTCCGTAGCCCCGGAAAGCTTCTCCACTCGCGCCTTGAGCGATTGCAATTCTGACTCCGTCCGGGAGAGTGCCAGCTCAAAGCGCTTCCACTCTGCCTCCATCTCCGTGGGCAGAATCATGCGGGTCACCGGGGCTTCGCAACCGCGGGCCTCCACCCGCAACACCCCCATCGCGATGCCGGGAGAAACCGGTTGCCCCGAAAGGCGACGCTCAAAATGCTCACTCATGAGTGTCGTATTCAGAACAAGAGGGGAATCAGGAATCAGGCTTCTCCGAACTTGCCGTTGACCAGCTCTTCCAGCGCGGCTATCGTCTCTGCCTCATCCGGGCCATCTGCGGTCACCTTAATCTCCGCGCCCCAGCCGACCGCCAGCATCATAAGCCCCATAATGCTCTTTCCATCAACCGATTCATCATCTTTCTCCACCGTCACATCAGCCTGAAAACGGCTGGCAACACGCACAAACTGCGCGGCCGGGCGAGCGTGGATACCAAGTTTATTCTGAACGGTGAGAGTTTTCGTAATCATACGGTTTGCGGGGTGATACTTTCTTTAGCGTGCATTATACCCGCCGGGGTCAGACTTGGCGAGCTTTTTTTTCACAAATTCCGCGATTCTGCACGGAATTTCCGTATTCACCGGCGGATGAAACGGAAACGGACAGGCTGGCAAGTGCCCCCGACGGCATCGGCAGACCCCACTTCGCCCCTGTTCCGGAAGAATACCGGAGGGGGTATCAGGAGGCTATCTGCTGCTGATAGGCAGCCGCATGGCGCTGAATGGATGCATTCCCGCGAATACCCTCGGAGTACTTGCTCTTGTTGCCCAGCGACGCCACCTTGCGGAACATTTCATCCGACGCAGCAAAGTTCTGTGCATGGCGCTCTATCAATCCCAGCAGATAATAGGCCTCTGCCTCATTCGGATTGACGGAAAGTGCCTGCTGTGCCAGACTCCGCCCCTGCTCCCAGTTGCCTGCCGCACACGCACGCGCCCCCCGGCCTAGCGCGGGATTCTGCTCATTCTCATCCACGTATTCGCAATAAGTTGAAACGTGAGGCGTAAGCTTTTTCATCGTTTTGCGAGCAATATCACGCGCGGCATCATACAGCTCCGGGTGTCCGTGACTATCCCGGGACAGGTAGACATCCTCCCGGCCCAGATTCACCTTTGCCGGCACCGCATTATCCAGCTGAATCTGAATCCCGCAGTCCGACAGCAGCCCGCACAGCAACAATACCGGAAGCAATTTCACCTTGGTCATACGCCCATCCCCCCGGGATTAAACAGGCCTCCGAGGGATCCGTTCATACTAACAAACTCGTTCCCGCATTTCAATCGAGAATTCCGGTCTGACAAACGAACGCCGCCGCATCACCCGTTCTTTTGCCCCCAATACTCCCCATTTTTCGGTTTGTATCGGGAAAGTGTCATACCCCTCTCCGGACAGATTAACCTTGGGTTTTTGTAATGCCTATAGCGAATTTGACCTTGGGTTTTTGCAAATCAGCATTGACTGCGAAGGCGAAATGAAACATCCGAGCAGTTTGTGCAGCAGGAGTTGCGCACCACCTGTGACCTTGCCCCCTGCTACTGGGCCAGTGAGGAGAAAAACGCCAAGGCCGAGGTGGATTTCCTCTGCACCATTCGCGGCAATATCATCCCCGTCGAAGTCAAGAGCGGCGACAACCTGCGCGCTCGCAGCCTGCTGGTCTATTGCCAGCGTTTCCAGCCGCGCCACGCCATCCGCACCTCCCTGCGCTCCTATGCCACCGGCGAATACGCATTCAAAGGCCCTCAGCACGCCCACACCGCCACCCTCCTCACCGAACTGCCACTCTATGCACTCTCCCAACTGAAAGCACTTATGGAGCGAGCGAATTCCGCACCCGAAATAACTCGCTGACATTCTAAACTTTACAGTCGATTCTTCATCCTGCTGCGAGCCGAATACTTTGCACCATTATCGGGAAAGTGTCATTTTTAGCCCTGAATTACATTGGAAAATCATCATCGAGCTGAGTGGCATAGTGCTGCCCAACGAAGTGAAAAGCGGCAAAGACTACACCTCCCACAGCGCCCTGAGCAACATCCTCACCTGCGGTGCCTACCACCTGCCGCAGGCCATCGTTTTCAACAACGACAACCTGCACACCAACGGCAGCATCACCTACGCACCCATCTACATGGTCATGTTCCTGCAACAGATCCATCCCGTCCCCGTGTACTATAAAATCGACCTGTCGGGGCTGCAGTAGCACTAATCCCCCCTACCCTATCCGGCAGCTCTCGCAGATACAGAATCCTCATCTGATGAGCTTGCCGCACCGGGCGAGGCCTCTTTTGCCTTGTTCAGCCACCGCACAATCCCCTGCCCGATGGTGCGGGCAAGTTTTCGCGCGTTGGCATCATGGGCAATAAAGGCAGCATGGGCTCGATTATCCATATAAACCGCTTCAAATACAGCAACAGGAATACCCGACGAAGGCTTCATGCAAACCATTCTATTTTATCAATTATAGACCGTTTATTATCGATATGTTCACAGTCCCCATCAACTAACAGCGAAGCACACTTGCCAAGCCTCGGGTACTTGCACCGGCAGCGAACAGGAGTTTCAGGCATTCCGTATGCCCCTTCTCCGCCGCACGCATCACAATACTGTATCCGGAATAATCCTCCAGATTCACATCAGCTCCGGCATCAATAAGCAGTTTCACGCATTCCGCATGTCCTTCCTCTGAAGCCCGCAGCAAGCTGCTCATTCCGTCTGCTGCAACCGTATTCACATCCGCCCCGGCTGCGAGCAGCAGGCGCACACATTCGGCATGCCCGCCCCCGGAAGCAAACATCAGGCAGGTGTGCTGAAATTCGCTTTTTACATTTACATCTGCTCCCGTCTCCAACAGCAGCTTCACGCAGACCTCATCCCCCCGGATTGCTGCGTGCATCAGGCTACTCCAGCCATCATTATCAACGGCATTCACCTCCGCACCGGCAGCAAGAGCCGAACGGAGAGCCTCCATATCACCACTATAAGCAGCTTTCAGCAATATTTTATTGGCTCGCGCCTTAGTCATACCATTTCTCTTTTGTGTGTTATCGATCTGATCATTCGAGTGAAACATATTACTCCTCCGGGCCTCCCGAACAGGGGCATCAGCTCCCCTGCTCAGAAGCCATCTGATGAGCGGCGGCATTGCGCTTGCGCTCGCGGAGCCGGGCGCGGATCAACTCCCGTTTCTTTGCTTTTTCCTCCTGTTCTTGGCGGTCGCGCTCCGCGCATTCCTCCATGGAGAACCCGAGCAGATCCATCAGCTTCTGACTCTTCAGTGCATAGGCAATCCTGCTGTGATGGCTGAAGTTCCCGTGGGTATCTGCCACCGCACCGTATTGGAGCAACAGCCCGACCAGTTTCAGTACTTTCCTGAGGGAATGACCGCGGGTCATGGCGTACTGCAAGGCCGTGTGTCCCATCATACTGCGGGCATTGGGATTCGCTCCGGCTATCAGCAGAGCCTCCAGTATAACGGGATTGCCACCACTTCCAGATAAAAGGGATGCTGTGCGGTAATAAAAATTAAATTTCTCATTACCACACAACTCCCTACAATTCTTTAAATTTTGTACTTACGCATCAATCTCATCTAAGCGTTAATGCGTGCCTGCTGACTTTTGCATTTCTCTCACAAATTTCTCATATTGCTCCAACCCACACTTGCGAGAATGATTACTTTTCGCGCTGTATTGGAGATAAGAAGGGAGTCTGAGTAACTTCTGAACTTTATCTTCTACTTCGCTGGCATCCGACATGGCGTAAAAATCAATATCCCAATGCAATTGCTCCCGAGCAAAAGATGAACTGGTACTGACACCTGATGCATAAGCGTTGGCAGTATTGTGCCTAATACCATTTTTTCTCAGCCAATCTTTGAATAACTCTCGCTGAGATTTAGGCGCAGACATAGATATAGAACCAAAGTTTACGGCAACAGACGGGGAAGAGTCTCTGTATGCTTCCTTCCTCTTATCATTTTGCATGGGAGTGCTACCGGAAACGCGAGGAAGCTTATCCCCTAGTGAAATTAATTTGAGTGCGCGTACAAACAACTCAGAACCATCAGATGCGCCATGCTGCTCCACAGACTGCACCAACGGAATAATAAGCTCCGTCTGAAAATCCTCGTTAAATAGTACGGAAACGGAAAACCCGGTCAATTTCTCATTTTCGAGAAAGGCGTTCAGTTCATCCATCATTTGATTTACTTGCTGCAGGGTAGCATTCTTGACGTGCGGAGAAGCAAATATCAGTTCAGCTTCTTCAACGCCGAAAGAGGCTCGCAGAGCAATAATGGTACGCAAGAATTTGGATATGATTTTTTTAGCTGTTACTTTGCGCCCACCGCTATAGTTAAGCCCATTTTCATGGAAAGCAACTTCCACCGCGATGGCCTTATATTTACCGTTCTCCAAACAAAGGCCCAACACATCACACTCCGTTTGCGAAATCAATTGCTCCAATTTTGCTGTTTTTTTGAAAATCAGAGACGACGAGTCCGACGTATCAGTAAGGGCATCATCAGCCTCAAATTCAGCTGACTCCGTATCATTATTACAACTGTTATCGATTTTAGTAAGAGCCTCTGCAAAATAAGCTTCAGAGGCCGACTTCAGACGCTCAAGCTCCTCAACATTCACGAGAGGCCACTCCGGAGAGGATTTCCAATTCGTTTGAACGATACGACAATTCTTAACTTTGCGAAGCCAAGAATAAACCATAGATTCAGCAATTTCAATTTTCATAATATTTTGAATGATTAAGTTTTAACTATTTTTACAACCGTTTGTTTAACATGCAACCAAACTGGTATGTTTGCCTTTGGAGAGTAATATGTAGGTATCTGATGCAGCAACGGCGTCTGAGCGGCAGCAGTCCGGATTTCTTTCCCTGTCATGGTATTCACATGGGTTGCTGCACTTGTATTACACCAATTTCACCAACTTATCTTATTTATTATAGACTATCTATTATCAACACGTTTCAACATTTAACCATTTTCAGCAGATGAGGCACCGCCCGCCCGAAGCAAGTTTGCAACGGTAGATTTTCCGTTTTTCTCCGCTTTCATGAGGCTGGTTTCACCATCGTTATCAACCGCGTTCACATCCGCTCCGGCTGCCAGCAACAGCCTCACGCAGTCCTCATGTCCTTCAGAAGCAGCGAGCATCAGACTGCTCCGACCGTCGTCATCAACCGCGTTCACGTCTGCTCCAGCAGCTAACAGAACCTCCAAAGGTTTCTTAAAGTCATTATATGCGGCAATGCCCAAACTGTAAATACCAAAGTTGTCTGCGGCATCCACATCAGCTCCGGCATTTATCAGACTTTGTACACTTTCAGGATTGCCGGTTAAAGCCGCATATATCAAGCAGGTTCTTCCATCTTTTGCCACAAGGGTCACATTCGCGCCGGCGGCTAACAACATCTTAACACAATCGTCGTGACCTCGATAGGCAGCAAGCATCAGACTGCTACGTCCGGCGGCATCCACCGCATTCAGTTCTGCCCCGGCATCTATCAACATCTTAACACAATCGTCGTAACCTTGATAAGCTGCAAGCATCAGACTGCTCCAGCAATCTTCCGCAAGAGCATTTACCTCTGCCCCTATGGACAATAGCAGTTTCACGCATTCAGTGTGACCATTATACGCTGCCAGTATCAAGCTGCTCCAGCCATCCTGATCAACAGTATTTACGTCCATGCCAACTGCCAACAGCTGTTTCAAACAATCCAAATGCCCATTAAACGCAGCCAGCAACAGGCAGTTCCGCCCGGTACGATTGTAAATCGACGGTTCAGGCCATAAGTCACCATCATCATTGGTCATCAGGCACAGACTTCCGTTGTCTGCATTCGCAACAGTTTTCGCATCTGCACCGACAGCTAGCAGCACCTTCACGCATTCCAAATGCCCTCCATCTGCAGCCAGCAACAGGCTACTCCAGCCATCGTTATCCACCGCATTCACATCCGCTCCGGCAGACAGCAGCGCCTTCACGCAGTCCTCATGGCCATTCGCTGCTGCTTCCATCAGACTGCTCCGGCCATTATCAGATACGGCATTCACATCCGCACCGGCAGACAGCAGCGCCTTCACGCAGTCCTCATGGCCATTCGCTGCTGCTTCCA
>CAYYKC010000021.1:25257-27212 GCA_964471605.1 uncultured Akkermansia sp.
CTTCACGCAGTCCTCATGGCCATTCGCTGCTGCTTTCATCAGACTGCTCCGACCGTCGTCATCAACGGCATTCACCTCTGCGCCGGCAGACAGCAGCGCCTTCACGCAGTCCTCATGGCCATTAGATGCAGCATGCATCAGGATCCAATCAACGGCATTCACATCCGCTCCGGCAGACAGCAGCGCCTTCACGCAGTCCTCATGGCCATTCGCTGCTGCTTTCATCAGACTGCTCCGACCGGAATCATCAACGGCATTCACATCCGTACCGTCGGCTATCAGCAACTTCACACATTGCACATGACCATTCTCGGACATCGCTCGCAGCGAGAACTCTTTCACCTCTTCTGATATCCCGGCAACATTCACTGTACCGGAATCAAGCAACAGATGCTCGAATTCCGACGGATTTTTTGCAATAGCATACAGCAGCCGACTCACACCAAACTTTTCAACCGCTTTCGCCGCAGCTCCGGCCTTGATAAGGAGCTCAAGGACTGAAGCGTAGTCATCATTCTTCGGGTTGGCTAAAAAGGCAGCACACATCATGACGCTTACCCCGAAACTGTCAACGGCATTCACCTCTGCGCCGGCAGACAGCAACAACTTCACATAGTCCAAGCGCCCCCACTTAGAGGCTTCCATCAGACTGCTCCGACCGTCGTCATCAACGGCATTTACCTCCGCGCCGGCAGCAAGTAGCGCCTTCACGCACTCCAAGTTTCCATCGAAGTCTGCGCCGCCCGTCACGCTTCTCCAACTGCCTTTATCAACGTCATTCGCCCTCGCCCTCAAGCTCTCCCAGAGTCCATTGTCGACTGCTCTCATCAGGCTGCTCTTGGAGTCCCGATCAACAGCGTTCACATCTGCGCCGGCAGCCAGCAACAACTTCACACAGTCCGAGTACCACCCCCCAGAGGCTTCCATCAGGCTGCTCCGACCGTGATTATCAACGGCATTCACCTCTGCGCCGGCAGACAGCAACAACTTCACACAGTCCAAGTGCCCCCCCTCAGAGGCTTCCATCAGACTGCTCCGGCCATTATCAGATACGGCATTCACCTCCGCGCCGGCAGCCAGAGCCGAACGGAGAGCCTTCGTATCACCTCTATAAGCAGCTTTCAGCAATATTTTATTGGCGTTTTCCGTAGTCATTTTTATGTTGTTTTTGTTTATAGTTATCTTTTTGGTACTAGCTCCCGGTAAATGGTTACCGTATTAACATCCTTTTAACATCTTTATTATTTTGCATCAGAGCCGATCATCCCGGCATCTGTTTCTCTCCTTCATCATGATTGCTCGGGGAGGGTGTTTTGCCAGACTGTTCCGCAGCGAGACGCTTTCGCTCGCGGAGCCGGGCGCGGATCAACTCCCGTTTCTTTGCTTTTTCCTCCTGTTCTTGGCGGTCGCGCTCCGCGCATTCCTCCATGGAGAACCCGAGCAGATCCATCAGCTTCTGACTCTTCAGTGCATAGGCAATCCTGCTGTGATGGCTGAAGTTCCCGTGGGTATCTGCCACCGCACCGTATTGGAGCAACAGCCCGACCAGTTTCAGTACTTTCCTGAGGGAATGACCGCGGGTCATGGCGTACTGCAAGGCCGTGTGTCCCATCATGCTGCGGGCATTGGGATTCGCTCCGGCTTTCAGCAGAGCCTCCAGTATAACGGGATTGCCGACGATGGCTGCCGCATGCAGCGGGAAGATGCGCATCCGGCAGTTCGGATCCGTTCCCTGCGCCAGCAGGTTCAATACAGTCTGAGTGTCGTTATCCCGCGTAGCCTGCAACAATTTCTCCTGGTCGTTTGTCATAGTAATTTGTGGAGTTTTGAGCTGCCGGAAAAGCACTTCCCCCGGTCGCGCTCTGCGTATATACATCTACACCATTTTCTCAAACAAGATTTATCGGGTCTGTTTCAGATTTGCTGGTGCTCAAGAGACCTCCAGATGACAGAAA